>NZ_JBTIXF010000032.1:0-69997 GCF_055793945.1 Plantactinospora sp. A48
ACCCCCGTCGGGCCCATTGTCGTTGGGGGAGAGGGGGGGGTGGGGGGGGGGGGGGGGGTTGGGGAGGAAGAGGAGGAAGGGGACCAGCCAACAGGGGGGGTGGTCCCCCCGGTCCGAGCTGTGAATCAAGCCCTATTTACGCTATGTCCGATTTACAACCACTTCATCCAATCCTGCGGGTTCGTCATGATGATCGCCATGGCCACCAGGGACAGTGCAACGCAGATTGACTTCGCCCGGCGCATCAGAGACGGCTTCATGCCCGGAAGAGTAGTGTACTTCTCGCCTTTTACGGTTACTGAGCGCCGAAACAGTTTGTGAGACTACATATCCGTCATAGATGGATGGTCGGTCCAGGGTGGAGGGAGCCGACAGGTTGCCACCAAACATGTCTGGGTGAGGGGGCACCGATCCAGGTGCGTGGCATGGCTTCGCTGATCATCGGGCGGTCCTGCTCTGGCGCTTAGTGCCAGCTCAGCGTACGTGTCGGACGCATTGGCGCCTGTGCTCCTCGCCAAGACCGCGGCGGTCCGCACTCGGCTCGGGGTCATCCGAGGATGATGGTAGGCAGAATGTTGTATCTCTCTTACTATGGGTTACATAAAGGGGCGTCGATAATGCCGCTATCGGGGCAAGGGGGATTTCGTGGATCAACTCACCCTGGCGATCGCGACCGCGCTGGCATCCAAGGGGGCGGAGGCAGTGGGGGCCGGTGCACGGAGCGGCATCAGCGCGCTGTTCCGCCTGGTCCGAGCCCGGTTCGGGGACGGTACCCGCGAATCCGCGACGCTGACCGCCGCCGTCGAGCACCCGGACGAGCGATGGCGGTTGGTCGAACTCGCCTCCGCCCTGGCGGACGTCATGGCCCGGGACCGGGCTTTCGCCGCCGCCGTTCGCTCCGGCTGGCACCGGGCATCCGAGTCCCAACCCTCCGTTGGCCCAGCGGAGACCATCAACCATTTCAGTGGCACCGCCACCACGGTCGTGCAGGCACATGACGTGCGAGGGGGTATTTCCCTCTAGCCGAGGCTCGTGACTTGTGCGGGCGGGAGGCACGGAGAATTGGCGAGCGGAAGCGGCGAGAACAGCAAGGCGGCAGCGGGCCGTACCTCGAACGACCTGTCCGGAACGGTGATCGGACCAAGTGTCCAGGCAGGAAGTATTCACGGTGATGTGCATTTCCACGGTGCGCCCGCCGCAGTCCACACTCCTCGTCAACTGCCGCCGACCCCACCCCACTTCGTCGGTCGGACCCGTGAGATGTCCGAGCTGGAGGTGTTCGCCGGTGAGAGGGAAACCGTCCTGATTGTCGTGTCCGGCCCGGGTGGGGTCGGCAAGTCGGCACTGGCGAGACACTGGGCGCACGGGATCAAGGACCGGTTCAGCGGCGGGCACCTCTATGCGGACCTGCGTGGGTTCGGCGGCGACGAGCCGGCCGACCCTGGCGACGTGCTGGCCGGGTTCCTCCGGGCGCTCGGCGTCGCGCCGGGACGGGTCCCGGGCGGCCTGGCCGAGCAGGCCGCCCTGTACCGCACGATCACGGCCGATCGTTCCATGCTGGTGCTGCTCGACGATGCCTTCTCCGCTGCCCAGGTCCGGCCCCTGCTGCCCGCCTCGGCGTCGGTGGTCCTGGTGACCAGCCGGCTGCGGTTGAGTGGTCTGCTGGTCGATGGTGCCCGCGTTCTGGACCTCGGTCCGCTGCCGCCCGAGGACGCCGTCCGGCTGCTGGACCGGGCCGTCGGCCGGGAGCGGATCTCCCGGGAGAACGGGCCGGCGCGCGAGTTGGCCGACACGTGCGGCGGGCTACCCGTCGCACTCACCGTCGCGGCCGGCCGGCTGGTTGCCCGACCACGGCTGTCGGTACGGCGCCTGGTGTCCGACCTCGCCCAGGAGGCGGATCGGTTGGCCCGGCTGTCCATGGCGGACGGAGCGTCGGTCGAGAGCGCGTTCGAGGTCTCGTACCGAGCCCTGGCGCCGACGGCGTCCCGGCTCTACCGGATATTGGCCCTGCACCCAGGCCCGGAGTTCGGTGCCGACCTGATCGCCGCGGTGTCCGGGACCGGTGGGGGCGGACACCAGGGCGGCCGGAACCCGGGCGGGGCGGCGGCGCTGGATGAGCTCCTGGAGGCGAGCCTGCTGGAGGAGGTCGACGAGGACCGGTTCAGATACCACGACCTGATCCGGCTGCACGCCCGCCGGGTGGCCGAACGGCACGACGCGACGGCGGACCGGCGGACCGCGGTGCACGCGATGCTGGAGTTCTACTTCGCCGTCGCCCACCGCGCCGATCTGGTGGTGACCCCCTACCGGCGCCGGCTGCCGTACGCCTTCCGGCACACCTTTGACAGGCTTCCCGGGTTCCCCGGGCGGCCGGACGCGTTGGCCTGGCTGGAACGGGAGCGCGGCAATCTCATCCAGGCCGGCCGGACCGCCCTCGACCTCGGTCATCATGAGTTGGCCTGGCACCTCTGCGACGTGATGTGGCCCCTGATCCTCTACCTCCGCAGCTATCGCGACCGCCTTGACCTCGATGAGCGTGGCATGGCGGCGGCGCGGGCCTGGGGGAACCCGCGGGCGGAGGCCGACATGGCCCGGCGGCTGCGGCGCTCGTACGGCCATGTCGGCGACTACGACGCCGCCGAGCGGTACGGCCGGATCGCGGTCGAGCGGTATCGCGCGGCCGGCGATCCGCAGGGAGTTCTCGACGCCGAGGAGGGAATGGCCAGCGTGTACGCAAGCACCGGTCGTGCGGATCGGGCGGCGGCGGTGTACGAGGCGATCCTCGCGGCCCGCCGGGCGCTGCCGGACATCCGGGCCCTCGGACTGACCTTGGTCAGTCTGGGCAACCTGTACACCGCCACCGGACGTCCGGCCGCCGCGTTACCGCTGTTTGTTCAGGCTGGCGAGATCTTCGCCGGGCTGTCCGAGGTCGATCCGTACAACGGCGTCCGGACCATGATCGGGCTGGCCGGCGCCCAACTGGGCGTCGGCGACCTGGACACCGCCACGGTCACCGCCACCGAGGCGGCCGACCGGATGGCCCGGCTCGGTTCGGAGAACGAACGCGCCGAGGCGCTGAAGCTGCTCGGTCGCATCGCCGAGCGGCGCGGTGACCGCGACGCGGCCCGGCGGCACTACCGGCAGGCCGCCGAGGTCTTCGCCGCGGTCGGCTCACCCCGGCTGGCCGAGGTACGGCGCTGGCTGGCCGATCTCGACGCCACCGGCCGCACCGACGACGGGGACGGGCGGGACGTCGCGGCGCCGGGTGACACTGGGCGGCGCTGAGCCGGTGGTCGCGGCCGGTGCCTGGGGGCCGGCCCCCACCCCTGGCAGCGTCCCGGCGACCCAGCGCCGGTAGAGCGGTTGGGCCATGCCGGCCAACAGCGACAGGGACATCGGCGGGCGGGCCAGCGGTCCCGGTGGCCGCGCGGGCCGCAACCGCAGCGGTACGCCGTGGCGGACCCCGACCCGGACATCACCGTCGGGCATGCCCACGACCACCAGGGCCGCCCCGGGATAGGCAGCAAGCAGACCTTCGCGGATCCTGACCGGGTCCCGGTCGACGACCGTGACCAGGATGTCGGCCAGCCGTGCCAGCCGCAGGTCCGACCGGGGCCTTGGCAATCCCACGATGACGGGTTCGGCAGCACGGGTCACGGCTCGGCCCGCCAGCGGTCGAGGCGGGGGGCCGGCACCGGATCGGTCCGCCGGTGCCGGCCGGGTTCGGCGAGTCCGAGCAACCGGTACATGGTGCGCCGCAGTAGCGGGCCGGCGTTTCCCGGCTGGGCGGTCAGTGTGGCCATCACCGTCTGTGGATCGATCTGGCGGGCGGCGGCGAGTTGGGGCAGCAGCGGAGCGTCCGGGTCCAGATGGCTGGCCCGGGTGGCGATCAGGTGTTGCGCGGTCCCGGCCACCGGCGCCACCCGCAGGCCGGGGAGCAGCAGTACCGTCCGGCCGATCGCGGCGGCGTAGGCGGGCACCGAGCCGTGGTCGCCAATGATCCGGTCGGCGGCCACGACCGGACCGCGCCAGTCGTCGGTCGGGCCGGGCAGGAGCAATCCGGCCGCGCGGCAGTCCCGCAGCCAGGCCCGGATCTGCCGGTGTCCGTGCGCATCCCATACCGCGGGATGCAGCAGGACGGCGACCCGGTACTGCTTCGGCGGAAGCTGATCCATCAGCCGGGGGAGCAGGTCGGGCCACCGGCCGAACAGGCCGTCCCGACCCCAGGTGGAGCTGACCACCACCAGCTGCTGATCGTCATCGACGCCCATGGCCCGCCGGTACTCGGATCGGCGGGTGAGGCTGGCGGCCAGCCGGTCGACGCAGGGGTCCCCGACGACCACGGCGGCCTCGATCGCCGCCGGGCACTGCCGGCGCAGCACGTCCAGCTCGCGGTGGTGGGAGAGGGCCAGCGCCGCCGGGAGGACCGCTCCGCCCCGGGTCAACCGCTGTGCGTCCAGGCCGTACACCAGGGGCTCGCCGACCTTGCCGCCGTGCGGTCCCGGCCGGGTCCGCTTGCCGTACCCGGCGCCGTGCGCCATCACCAGCAGCGGCGCATGGAGCTGGTGCAGCCCGCCGTACGAGGCGGCGACGCCCAGGTCGAACCGCTCCCGGACGGCCTGGTGCCAGGGCAGCACGAGCGCACCGAGCCGATCCAGGAGGTGGCTCACCCGGTGATTGAACACGTCCGGCGCGACCGTGAACACCGTCTGCACCCGGGGGTCACCTTCGACGTGGCCGAGCACGTCGAGCAGCCGGTGGCAGCTCACGACCGTGTGCGCCACGGCCAGCACTGTTCGGCAGCCGGACCGGGTCAACCAACGGTTCGCGTCGATTCCAATGGGCGTGGATAGCCATTCCAGCGGCGTCACCGCTGCTCCCTTCGACAAGGAACGTGGACGACGGCAGGGTCGGCGGACGATTGTGGGATCACGTGGCCAATCGCCTGGCAGAGAGCTTGCGGACCAGTGGGCAGCGGAATGTCGGAATTCCGATACTGGGTAGCAAGGTTGGAGCCGCTGGCGTGCGGCAACAAGAATCTAATAGGTAGGGATGGATCAACCCTGGCAGGGGCGTGGTAAATGCGGTTCAGCATTCTGGGCCCTACCGAGTTCACGATCGAGGGGCGAAAGTCTCCGCTCGGCCCGACAAAGCAACGCGGCATGCTCGCTGTTCTGCTGTACCACGTCGGCGATCCGGTACGGGTCGAGACGATGGTGGAATTTCTATGGCCGGGCCGTGATGCTGAATCGTGCCGCCCGCTGCTGTACCCGCTGGCCAGTCGGCTACGTGCGGTTCTCCGGGCGGGTGGTCTGGACAATGCCCTGGTCCGGGTGCGGGGGACCGGAGCGTACCGCCTGGATGTGGACCCCGAACTGGTCGACTACCACCGGTTCCGTCGGCTCATCGTCGAGGCGCGGGAGGCGGCCGACCGCAACCAGCATGACCACTGCGTCGCCCTGCTCACCCCGGCGGTCGAGATGTGGCGGGGTGATCCCCTGGCCGATCTGCGCGGAGCCCGTAGCGAACACCTCCGGCGGTATCTACTGGAGGTTCTGCTCGGCGCCGAGAAGTTGCTCGCCGAGAGCGAGTTGGCGACCGGCCGACACAATCGGGTGCTGGCAAGGCTCGAACCGTTGCTGGCCGAGAACCAGGTTGACGAGGGACTGGCACGCCTGTGGGCCAGCGCGCTGTACGCGGCCGGTCGTACCCATGACGCGCAGGAATTCGTCGCGGCCTTCCGCCGTCGGTACCGACGGCGGATGCGTTCCGACCCGTTGCTGGACCCGGAGGAGTTCCTGCCGCACGGCCCGGGGCAGTCCCCGGCCCCCCACTCCACGGGAGCCCTCGGGCGTACCGATCCGTTCGGGCCCGCCGTGTTCAGGGAAACAGCCGGGACCGGCGGCCTGGGATCCGGCCCGCGCTGGCAACTGCCCGACGCGGTACCCGATTTCACCGGGCGGGCCGGGCTGTTGGCCGAGTTGGACGCCTTCGCCACCGGCGGCAGCGCCGCGAACGTGACGGTGCTGACCGGGATGCCGGGGGTCGGCAAGACGGCACTGGTCACCCACTGGGGACAGCTCCGGCGGGCCTGGTTTCCCGACGGCCAGCTCTATCTGGACGCGGAGGCGTACGGGCTGGTGGCACCGGTACGCCCGGAGGAGGGGCTACGCCGGTTTCTCGTCGCCCTCGGCGTCGCCGCGGATCAGATTCCAGCCGACGCCGAACAGCGGCGCGAGCTGTACCACCGCTTGCTGACCGGCCGCCGGATGCTCGTCGTGCTCGACAACGTGCTCGACTCCGACCAGGCGTTCCAGATGCTCCCCCGGTCCGGTACCTGCCTGGCGGTCATCACCAGCCGCAACCGTTTGCCGGGACTGAGTGTCCGGCACGGCATCCGTAACCTCACCGTGACACCGTTGCCCGACGCCGAACGGCAGGACCTGATCGGCCGGATCATCGGCCCCGCACGTGCCGAGGAGGAGCCTGCGGCACTTCGTACGCTCGGGGACCTGTCCGGCGGGTTGCCGCTCGCGCTGCGGGTCATGGGTGAGCACGTGGCATCCCGGCCCCAGGCCCGGCTCGGTCACCTGGCCGACGAACTGGCCCACCGACTGCTCGATATCGAGGGTGATGACACCGGCGAGGCGACGTTGCGGACCGTCTTCGCCTGGTCGGTCAATGCACTCGACCCGTTACCAGCCCGGGTTTTCCGCGGTCTGGGGGTCTTTCCCGGCACCACCATCGGGGTGGAGGCCGCCGCGGCGCTGCTGGAGGTGGACGTCGACGAGGCAGGGCGGGCACTCGACCGGCTTGCCCGCGCCCATCTGGTCAACCACGACACCGTGCGCCGCTACCGGATGCACGATCTGCTGCGGCAGTACGCGGCGGACCAGACTCGAACGGGGGAATCGCCCGAGCAGCGGCGAACGATGCTGAACCGGCTGGTGGACTGGTATCTGCTGTCGGCGGTCAACGTCGTCCACCGGCTGGAGCCGCACCTGCCCCCGGTGCCCGACCTGCCCGAGCGGACCACGATGACGCCGGCCCGGTTCGAATCCGGGGGCGACGCGCTGCGTTGGTGCGAGGCGGAACGGACGAACCTGCTTCCTCTGGTCCGCGTGGCCGATACGGCGGGATTCCACCGGCACGCCTGGCAGATCGTCAACACGCTGCACGAGATCCTCGACCGCTCCGGCCACCAGGACGATCTGCTGGAGATGCTGCGGGTCGCTCTCGGTGCCGCCATCGCGGACGGCCACACCGTCGGCCGGACCGGCACCCTGATCAACCTTGGCGCGACCTACTTCGCCGCCCACGACCACCTGCGGGCGGGCGAGATATTCACCCAGGCCCTGCGGCTGAGCCGGGAGAACGGGTTCGCCGAGGCGCAGCTGATCTGCCTGAACAACCTCTCCACCATCCACCTCAAGACTGGGGCTTTGACCGCCGCCGTCGAGAGCTTCGAGCAGATCCTGACGGCGGCCCGAGAAGCTGGCAATGCCACCGGCGAGGCCGCCAGCCTCTCCCACCTCGGTGACGCCAACCGGCAACTCGGCCGGTACGAGCAGGCCCGCCGGTATTACCAGGCGGCGCTGGCGGTCTGGGACCGGGTGGGCTCGCTCCGTGGCCAGAGTCTCAACCAGACCCGGCTCGCCGAACTCAGCCTCGAAACCGATCAGCCCATCGAGGCGCTCGCGGAGGCCCGGGTGGCGCTCGACCTGCACGACCGGGTCACCGACGAAGCCATCCGCTGCGACGCGCTCATCGCCACCGCCGAAGCCGAGTTCCGGCTCGGCCGGCACCGCGAGGCGATGGCCGACGGAACGCTCGCCCGGGCCGTCGCCGGGGAACTGGCGGATCCGGTCCGCCAGGGGCGGGCGACCGTGGTGCTGGCGGCGGCCCTGGACGCCACCGGTGACCACCGCAACGCCGACGTCTGCCGCCGGGAAGCCATCGAGATCCTCGGTGCCGTCGACGATCCGGAGACCCGGGCGGTACGGGAACGGCTGCTCGACGCCATCATCGCGAGGCCACCGGACGGCGTCGAACTCGCCGATGGCGTCCGCTCCGATTCCTGGCGGGTTGACGACGCACCGGCGTGGCGGAAACGCGAGGCGTGACCTGATCCCGACGGATCGGCGGTCAGCCGGCTGCCGGGCCCGGGTGGCGCTCCCGGACCACCGCGACCGGGCAGTGCGCGTGCTGGAGCAGTTGCTGGCTGACCGAGCCGAGCAGCAGCCCGGTGAAGCCGCCATGGCCACGGGAGCCGACCACGGCCAGCCGGGCGGCGCGGCTGCGTTCGATGAGCGTCTCCGCCGGGGGACCGAGCAGCACGTCGACGCTGACCGGCAGGTCCGGGTGCCGGGGCCGCCAGCCGGCCAGCAACTCGTCCAGCGCCGCCCGTTCGGCGGCCAGCACCGGGCCCGGCTCCGTTCCGGCCGGCCGCCAGCGCGGGTCCGGGGCCGACCAGGCGCGGACGACGTGCAGCGGCAGGCCCTGGGCCGCGGCCCGGTCGCCGGCGAAATCCAGCGCCAGCAGGGATTCCGGTGAACCGTCGACGCCCACCAGCACGTCGCCGGCCGGTGCCTGCGCCCGCTGCCGGACCACCACCACCGGGCAGTGCGCGTGCGCGGTCAGAGTCACCGTGGTGGAGCCGGTCAGCAACCCGGCGAACCCGCCGTGCCCCCGGCTGCCCAGCACCAGCAGGGCGACGGTCGCCGAGGCGTCCAGCAGCCGGGCCACCGGAGGTCCGTCCAGCACCTCCGCCGTCACGGACGTGCCCGGATACCGGGTGGTGGCGTCGGCCACGGCGTCGGCCAGCAGCTTCTCGATCTGCCGCCGGGCCTCGGTGTCGGCCTCCGTTCCGGGACCGACACCGAGGCCGAGACCCGGACCGAGGAAGCCGCGCGTGACGAACCACTCGAACCCGAAGGCGAGCCGCACCGGTACGCCCGTGCAGGCCGCCTCGTCCAGCGCCCAGTCGAGCGCGACCCGGGCGTCGGGCGAGCCGTCGTACCCGACCAGGATGGCGTCGCTCGTCATCGCGGTTCCCTCCGTCTTCCTCGGTCTGGTCAGGCCGGGGTGGCTCCCTCGGCGCCGCGCCAGCGCCACTCGGCGACCAGCGGGGCGTCCTCGCCGTACCGCCGGGTGTGGTCCCGGCAGGCCTGCCGGGCGTCCACCATCTCCTGCCGCAGGTGCGCGGCCCGGGTGGCCAGCCCCGGCACCCGGTCGATGACGTCGATGACCAGGTGGAACCGGTCCAGGTCGTTCAGCATGACCATGTCGAACGGCGTAGTGGTGGTGCCCTCCTCCTTGTACCCCCGCACGTGCAGGTTCTCGTGGTTGGCGCGCCGGTACGTCAGCCGGTGGATCAACCAGGGGTAGCCGTGGTACGCGAAGATGGTCGGCTTGTCCGTGGTGAAGATGGTGTCGAACTGCCGGTCCGGCAGCCCGTGCGGATGCTCGCTCTCCGGTTGCAGCCGCATCAGGTCGACCACGTTGACGACCCGCACCTTCAACTCGGGCAGGTGCTGGCGCAGCAGGTCCGCCGCGGCCAGGGTCTCCAGCGTCGGTACGTCCCCGGCGCAGGCCAGCACGACGTCGGGCTCCGCGTCGGTGTCGGTGCTGGCCCAGTCCCAGATGCCGAGCCCACGGCGGCAGTGCATGATCGCGTCGTCCATCGACAGCCAGTTCGGGGCCGGCTGCTTGCCGGCGACCACCACGTTGATGTAGTGCCGGCTGCGCAGGCAGTGGTCCATCGTGGACAGCAGGGTGTTCGCGTCCGGCGGCAGGTAGACCCGGACCACCTCGGCCTTCTTGTTGACCACGTGGTCGATGAAACCGGGATCCTGGTGTGAGAAGCCGTTGTGGTCCTGCCGCCACACGTGGCTGGACAGCAGGTAGTTCAGCGACGCGATCGGCCGGCGCCACGGGATGTCGCGGGTGGTCTTCAACCACTTGGCGTGCTGGTTGAGCATCGAGTCGATGATGTGGATGAACGCCTCGTAGCTGGTGAACACCCCGTGCCGCCCGGTCAGCAGGTAACCCTCCAGCCAGCCCTGGCACAGGTGCTCCGAGAGCACCTCCATGACCCGGCCGTCCGGGGAGAGCGCGTCGTCGCCCGGCTCGGTCTCGCCCAGGAACGCCCGGCTGGTCACCTCGAACGCCGCGTTCAGCCGGTTGGAGGCCACCTCGTCCGGGCCGAACAGCCGGAACCGGTCCGGGTTGGCCGAGATCACGTCCCGCACCCACTCGCCGGTCGGCCCGATCAGGCCGGTCACCGTCGCGCCGGGCCGCTCGACCGGTACGGCGTAGTCGCGGAAGTCCGGCAGCGCCAGGTCACGCAGCAGCACACCGCCGTTCGCGACCGGGTTGTCGCTCATCCGCCGCTCGCCCCGCGGCGGCTGTTCGGTCAGCTCCGCCACGGGCGCCCCGGTGGCGTCGAACAGCTCCTCGGGGCGGTAGCTGCGCAGCCAGCGCTCCAGCTCCGCCAGGTGCGCCGGGTTCTCCCGTACCCCGGCCAGCGGCACCTGGTGGGCCCGGAAGGTGCCCTCCACCAGTTGCCCGTCCACCTCGTGCGGTCCGGTCCAGCCCTTGGGCGTACGCAGCACGATCATCGGCCAGCGCGGCCGGTGTACCGGCTCGCCGCTCCGGGCCCGGTGCTGGATCTCGGCGATCTCGTCGAGCGCGGTGTCCAGCGCGGCGGCCAGTGTCTGGTGCACCTCGACCGGGTCGTCCCCGGCCACCACCATGGGGTGGTAGCCGTAGCCGCGCATCATCTCCAGCAGGTCTTCCTCGGGGATCCGGGCCAGCACCGTCGGGTTGGCGATCTTGTAACCGTTGAGGTGCAGGATCGGCAGCACGGCGCCGTCACGGGCCGGGTTCAGGAACACGTTCGACAGCCAACTCGCGGACAGCGGCCCGGTCTCCGCCTCACCGTCACCGACCACGCAGGCGACCAGCAGGTCCGGGTTGTCGAACGCCGCGCCGTACGCGTGCATCAGCGAGTAGCCCAGCTCGCCGCCCTCGTGAATGGAGCCCGGCACCTCCGGGGCCACGTGGCTCGGGATGCCGCCGGGGAAGGAGAACTGCCGGAACAGCCGGGCCATCCCGCCCTCGTCCCGGCTGACCGACGGGTAACGCTCGCTGTACGTACCCTCCAGCCAGGTGTTCGCCACGATCGCCGGACCACCGTGGCCGGGACCGGTGACGAAGATGGCCCGCAGGTCGCGCCGGACGATGACGCGGTTCAGGTGCGCGTACAGCAGGTTGAGCCCGGGGCTGGTGCCCCAGTGACCCAGCAGGCGCGGCTTGATGTTCTCCGGCCGCAGCGGCTCGCGCAGCAGCGGGTTGTCCAGCAGGTAGATCTGGCCGACGGTCAGATAGTTCGCGGCCCGCCAGTACGCGTCCAGGCGGCGAAGCTCGTCGTCGGTCAGGGGGGACTGGGTCGGCACGGCGATGTCGCTCTCCATCAACCTGGGCCCTCTCACGCTCGGGGGTGCTGCGGTGGATCTCTCGGGACACGTCCAGCCTGCCGGTGGCGTACCCGGCCCGGACAGGGCCGAAGGTCCCCGCCGGACGGGCGGTGGTCCCACCCGTTCCACTACCCCTGTACGTAGATTTCGTGCCCCCCGCGGGCGATCAGTACCGGGGCGACGCTGTGGTACAGCAACGCCTGGCTGACCGCGCCGAGCATGCCCCGCCAGGGCTGTTCGCCGCGGGCGCTGGTCACCACCAGTTCGGCGCCGGCGGACTCCGCGGCGATGACCGACTTGGGATCACCGGCCCCGACCCGCGGCTCCACCCGGACCCCCGGGTAGCGCCGCTCGTACGGCCGGATCGCCTCGGACAGCTGCACGGTGACCCGCGCCTCGGTGCCGACCGGATCCTCGACCGGATCCCAGGCCCGGACCGCCCGCAGCCGCGCGCCGCGCCGGTGGGCCGCGTCGAAGGCGGCGTCGAGGGCGACCCGGGAGCCGGGCGAGCCGTCCACGCCGACCACCACCAGCCCGGGTTCCGGTACGGCCTCCCGGGCGATCAGCACCCCGCAGCCGGCTCGGGCGGCGACCTGCAACGGGGTGGCGTCCACCGGTACGCACTCGCACCGGCCCAGGCCACCGTCGCCGATCGCCAGCAGCGCGGCGGCGCTGGACTCGCGCAACAGGATGGTGACCGCCGGCCCTTCCAGCAGGGCCGACGTCACCGGCAGCCCCGGTGCGGCGTCGGCCGCGCACTCGACGGCGCGCTTGACGATCTCCTCCGCCGGATCATGCAGTTCCGCCGGCGGCTCCATCGGGTCGGGCGCCCAGTTGAAGGCGTGTACGACCCGCAGCGGTCGGCCGTGCAGCGCGGCCTCGCGGGCGGCCAGCCGGACGGCCGCCATGCCCAGCTCGGACCCGTCCACCCCGACCACCACGGGGGACACCTGCGGGTCGTCGGTGCCGGTCGCGAGCCGGTCGAGGTCGGCCTCCGGCATCTCCGCGCGTACCACCAGCTCACCGTAACCAGACCGGTGCGCCCGGTGGTGGCAGTCGGCGGAACTGAGCCGTTAGGAGGGGGCCCTTGCTATCCAAAAAGCGATAACAAGGTGCCCTTCCTTTCAGGCGCGGTGTGCGGGTGGGGGCGCGGTGACCCGCAGCAGCGCCACCGTGGCGTTGTCCGCGCCGCCCGCCGCCAGGGTGTCCCGGACGAGCTGACCGGCGATCCCGGTCAGCTCCGCGTCCCGACCCAACTGCGAACGCAGGCGCTGGTAGTCGAGCTGGTCGCTGACGCCGTCGGTGCAGAGGCAGTACACGTCACCGGGCAGCAGCGTGACGTTCAGCAGGTCCGGCTCGGGCTGCTCCGGGTGGCCCACGTACCGGGTGAGCTGGTAGCGCGCCGCGGCGGCCTCGGCCGAGTCGGCCGGGTACCAGCCGTGGATCAGGCCCAGCCAGGCCGTCGTGTGATCGACGGTGAGCAGCTCCAGCAGCCCGCCCCGCAGCCGGTAGACCCGCGAGTCGCCGAGCTGGACGATCCAGGCGTCCCGGCCGGTCGACCCGGGAAGCAGGGCGGTCAGCGTGCAACCGGTCAGCTCGCCCAGCTCCAGGCCGGCGCGGATCACCTGGTCCTGGGTCTCGGCGACGGCGGCGCGCAGCAGGTCGGGCCCGGCGTCCGGGCCGGCGGCGCGTACCTGGTCGACCAGCGAGAGCATCGCGGTCGCCCCGGCCACCGCGCTGCCCCGGCCACCGCCCATCCCGTCCGCGACGGCCAGGAACGGTAACTCCGGGTCGACGTGCAGGACGTCGAAGTTGGCCGGGTAGCGGTTGCCCACGCAGGAGTCCCCGGCCGTCTCCAGGCAGCGTCGGCCCAGGTCGAAGCTGCGGAGGAGGTCGGTCACCGGTTGCATTGTGCCAGTATGGCGGTCCTCGTCCCTTCCTCGCCGGACAATGCCGCCGGTCGAAGTGGGGACGGCGACCACTCGGGCTGGCGCCGGGGCCCACCGGGTGGAAATGATGGCAGCATGGCTGATCCGGCGATCCTCACCGTCGACGACGACCCAGCGGTCTCCCGCTCCGTGGCCCGCGACGTGCGCCGCCGGTACGGCGACCGGTACCGGGTGGTCCGGGCCGTCTCCGGACCGGAGGCGCTCGGCGCGCTCCGGGAGATCAAACTGCGCGGCGACGACGTGGCCCTGCTGCTGGCCGACTACCGGATGCCGGGCATGGACGGCCTGGAGTTCCTGGAGGCCGCCATGGACCTGTTCCCGCTGGCCCGCCGGGTGCTGCTGACCGCGTACGCGGACACCAACGCGGCGATCGAGGCGATCAACGTCGTCGACCTGGACCACTACCTGCTCAAGCCGTGGCACCCGCCGGAGGAGAAGCTGTACCCGGTGCTCGACGGGCTGCTGGACGCCTGGCAGGCCATGCCCCGGTCGCCGGCCGGCGAGGTCCGGGTGGTGGGACACCGCTGGTCGGCCCCGTCGTACAAGGTGCGCGACTTCCTGGCCCGCAACCTGGTGCCGTACCGCTGGCTGCTCGCCGACGACCCGGAGGGGGAGCGGCTGCTCACGGCGGCCGGGGTCGGGCCGGACGACGTACCGCTGGTGGTGACGCCGGAGGGCAAGTCGCTGGTGTCACCCGGCCAGGCCGAGCTGGCGGCGGAGGTCGGGATGGCCACCGCGCCGGCGGCCGAGTTCTACGACCTGGTGGTGGTCGGCGGCGGTCCCGCCGGGCTGGGCGCCGCGGTGTACGGCGCCTCCGAGGGACTGCGTACGGTGCTGGTGGAGAGCCGCGCCACCGGCGGCCAGGCCGGGCAGAGCAGCCGGATCGAGAACTACCTCGGCTTCCCCGACGGGGTCTCGGGTTCCCAGCTCACCGACCGGGCCCGGCGGCAGGCGTTGAAGTTCGGTGCCGAACTGCTCAGCACCCGGCGGGTCGTGGGTCTCCAGGCGGCCGGGTCGACCCGGCTCGTCCAGTTCGACGACGGCGGCTCGGTGGCGGCGCACGTGGTCGTGCTCGCGACCGGCGTGTCGTACCGGCTGCTCGACGCGCCGGGACTGACCGAACTGACCGGCCGCGGCGTCTTCTACGGCTCGGCCTCGACCGAGGCGCCGGGCTGCGTGGA
Organism: Plantactinospora sp. A48; assembly: GCF_055793945.1. Classification (NCBI taxonomy): domain Bacteria; kingdom Bacillati; phylum Actinomycetota; class Actinomycetes; order Micromonosporales; family Micromonosporaceae; genus Plantactinospora; species Plantactinospora sp. A48. The sequence goes on from NZ_JBTIXF010000032.1 coordinate 14,608, forward strand.
CCAGGACGTCTACATCGTCGGCGGCGCCAACTCCGCGGGCCAGGCCGCCGTCTACTTCTCCCGGTACGCCCGGCGGGTCCACCTGCTGATCCGGGGTGCCGACCTGACCCGGTCGATGTCCCGGTACCTGATCGACCAGTTGGACCGGATCGACACCGTGCAGGTGCACCCGTACACCACGGTGGCCGGCGGGGCCGGTGGTGACCACCTGGAACGGCTCACCCTGTGCGACGCGCGGACCGGCCGGACCCGACAGGTCGAGACCTCCTGGCTGTTCGTGTTCATCGGCGCCGAGCCGCGCACCGACTGGCTCGACGGGGTGCTGGCCCGGGACCCGCGCGGGTTCGTGCTGACCGGCCCGGACCTGGTGGTCGAGGGCCGCCGGCCGGCCGGCTGGGCGCTGCCCCGCGACCCGTACCACCTGGAGTCCAGCGTTCCCGGCGTGTTCGTGGCCGGCGACGTGCGGGCCGACTCGGTCAAGCGGGTCGCCTCGGCGGTCGGCGAGGGCGCCATGGCCGTCTCGCTGGCCCACCGCTACCTGGAGGCGCAATGAATGAGACCTTGAGCGTCGCGGAGCTGCGCACGCTGTTCCTCTTCGAGAGCCTGACCGACGAGCAGCTGGGCTGGCTGGCCGAGCGGGGTCGGATCGAACGGCGGACCGCCGGTGAGCACGTCTACCTCGAGGGGGAGCCGGCCGACTGCTTCGTCATCCTGCTCGACGGGACGGTGGCGCTGACCCGCCGGGTGCAGGGCGACGAGGTGGAGGTCAACCGCACCGACCAGTACGGCGTGTACGCGGGCGCCACCCAGGCGTACATGGCCGACGGGCCGACCCAGCGGTACACCAACTCGATGCGGGCGGTGACCGACGTCCGGCTCTACCTGCTGCCGGCCGAGGACTTCGCGGACGCCGTGCGGCGCTGGTTCCCGATGGCCATGCACCTGTTGGAGGGCCTGTTCATCGGCATCCGGGCCCACCAGACGGCGGTGGGGGAGCGGCAGCGGCTGCTCTCGCTGGGCGCGTTGACGGCGGGGCTCACCCACGAGCTGAACAATCCCGCCGCCGCCGCGGTCCGGGCCACCTCGGCGCTGCGCGACCGGGTCGCCGGGATGCGGCACAAGCTGGCGCTGATCGCCGACGGGCGGCTCGACGGGCAGCAGTTGCACCGGCTGGTCGAGTTGCAGGAGCAGGCGGTGAAGCGGACGGCGTCCGCGCCGGAGCGCTCCCCGCTGGAGGTCAGCGACGCCGAGGACACGGTGTCGGACTGGTTCGACGAGCACGACATCGCCGGGGGCTGGGACCTGGCGCCCACCCTGGTGGCCGGCGGGGTGGACGTGGAGTGGCTGGACGGCATCGCCGAGGCGGTGGGCGCGGCCGACCTGGAGGCCGGGGTGCGGTGGCTGACCTACACCGTCGACACCGAGCTGCTGATGAGCGAGATCGACGACGCCGTCGGCCGGATCTCCGGGCTGGTCGCGGCGGCCAAGCAGTACTCCCAGCTGGACCGGGCGCCGTTCCAGACGGTCGACGTGCACGACCTGCTGAAGGCCACGCTGACCATCCTGAAGGCCAAGATCCCGCCGGGGATCCGGGTGGTGAAGGAGTTCGACCGGGAGCTGCCGCAGGTGCCGGCGTACCCGGCCGAGCTGAACCAGGTGTGGACCAACCTCATCGACAACGCGCTGGGCGCGATGGGCGAGACCGGCACGCTCACCGTGCGCACCTACCGGTCCGGGGAGTGTCTGGCCGTCGAGATCGGGGACACCGGGCCGGGCATCGACCCGGCGATCCGGCCGCGGATCTTCGAGCCGTTCTTCACCACCAAGCCGGTGGGCGAGGGCACCGGGCTGGGACTGGACATCTCGTACCGGATCGTGGTCAACAAGCACCACGGCGACCTGCGGGTGGACTCGGAACCGGGCCGGACCCGCTTCGAGGTGCTACTCCCGCTCACCACCCCCACCCAGCTGGGTTGATCAAGGCGCTGCCGGGGTGCGCGGAAGGTCACCGTTCGTCGACTCGCACCGGTCGTTGCCGTACTGCACACTGGCGCCGTGGAAACCCGAGGCGACAGTGGCGACAAGAGCGGTCCCCGTTCCGCCGTGGTGGTCAACCCGGTGAAGGTGGCCGACCTCGACGGGTTGCGGACCACGGTGACCGAGACGCTGGCCGCCGCCGGCTGGCCGGAACCGATGTGGTTCGAGACGACGGTGGAGGACCCCGGCGAGGGACAGACCCGGCAGGCGGTCGAGTCCGGCGCCGAGCTGGTGTTCGCCTGCGGCGGCGACGGCACCGTGCTGTCCTGCGTCAACTCGCTGGTCGGCACCGACGTCACGCTCGCCGTCCTGCCCAGCGGCACCGGCAACCTGCTGGCCGCCAACCTGGGCCTGTCCAACGACCTGGCCACCGGTCTCCAGGTGGCCATCGAACGGGGCCGGCGCCGGCTCGACGTGGGCGAACTGGACGGCCGGTATTTCACCGTGATGGCCGGGATGGGCTTCGACGCGCAGATGCTCGACGCCACCAGCGAAACCACCAAGAAGCGGATCGGCTGGCCCGCGTACGTGGTGGGCGCCGCCAGGCACCTGCGGGACCGGCCCATGCGGGTGGTCATCCAGGTCGACGACCATCCGCCGCTGCGCCGCCGGGCCAGGTCGGTGCTGGTGGCCAACGTCGGCCGGTTGCAGGGCGGGGTACGCCTGCTCACCGAGGCCGAGCCGGACGACGGCCGGCTCGACATCGCCGTGCTCACCCCGCGCACCCTGCGGCAGTGGCTCGCCATGGGCTGGGCCGTGCTGCGCCGCCAGGACCGGGTGCCCCAGATGGAGGTGCTGTGCGGCGAGAAGGTGAAGATCACCGCCAAGCGGGCCGAGCCCCGCGAGTTGGACGGTGACCTGATCGAACCGGGGCGCACCCTGAACGTCAACGTCCGCCCCGAGTCGCTGTGGCTGTGCGTCCCGCGGCCCGAGGAGGCACCCGACCTGTCGTACGACGCGGACGCGGTCGCCCGGCGCGGTGAGGAGTTCGTCGGGGAGGCGCGCCGTGAGTAGCACCAGGATGGTGCCGGAGACCCGGCTGATGGCGCAGGAGGAACTGACCGCCGACGACGCCTGGCGCACGCTGCGCCGGCACGGCGGCTGGCGCCTGCTGCGGGACGCCTTCGTCCGGTTCCGGTACGGCGACGGCTTCAGTCACTCCCGGGCCCTGGCCCTGCAACTGTGCCTCGCCGTGGTGCCGTTCCTGATCGCGATCACCGGCCTGGTCAGTGACCTCGGGGTACGCAAGGGCGGCAAGGTGATCGCCGAGACGATCGCGGCGATCACCCCCGACTCCAGCGCGGATCTCGTGCAGAGCCTGCTGGACAACCAGGGCCAGCCCGAACACGCCGGCGACCTGGCCCTGGTGCTGGGACTCCTCACCGGGCTGGTGGCGCTGACCACCACCATGGCGCAGATCGAACGCGGCGCCAACCGGATCTACGGCGTCGAGCGGGACCGGCCGGCGCTGCGGAAGTACCTGCGGGCGTCGATCCTGGCGCTCTGCGCGGGCGTACCGGCGCTGGTCGGCTTCCTGATCCTGGTGGCCGGGCGGCAACTCGGGGACGCGGTGCAGCGCAACTACGAGTGGGGCGCGGTCGCGAACATGACCTGGGCGGTCGTCCGCTGGCCGCTGAGCCTGGGCCTCACCGTGTTCGCGGTCGCACTGCTGTTCCGGCACGCGCCCCGGCGCAACCAGCCGGGCCTGTCCTGGCTGCTGTTCGGGGCCAGCATCGGCACCGCGCTGTGGTGGCTGTCCAGCCTGCTGCTGGCCGGGTACGTCCGGTTCTCCGGCTCGTTCGGCGAGACGTACGGGCAGTTGACCGGGGTCATGGCGTTGTTATTGTGGGCCAACCTGACCGGTATGGCGCTGTTCGGTGGGTTGGCGTTCGGCGCCCAGCTCGAGGCGCTGCGGGTGGGGGTCCGCGAGCCGGCGCAACCGGACCGTTGGGAACCCGAGGCGGAACGCGAGAACGCCCGCGACACCGGTGAGATGACGGCGCTCTGACCGGTGGTGCGCATCGGCGGGTCCTGCGGTGTACCGGGACGGCCGATGGGGTAATGCGCCTCCCCAGGACGGACAGGGAGGTTCCACGGTGACCACGGTCAGGGAACGGATGCGGCGCCCGCTCGGCCACTTCGCCGAGCGAAGCCTGGCCGGGCTGGCCGTGGTGGCCGGTGCGGGGGTGGCGTTCGGGGTGCTGCTCATGCTGGTCCGGTTCCACTGGGGCCCGCTCTACCACGCCGACCACGAGGCGGCCGAGTGGTTCAACTCGCTGGTGGCGCCGCACCACCCGCTGGTCACGGTGCTCCAGGCGGTGACCGACCTGGGCGGCCGGCCGGTGCTGATCTGGCTGGTCGGCATCCCGGCGCTCGGCCTGCTGATCCGCCGGCAGCCACGGCTGGCCGTGTACCTGATCGTCACCGGTGTCGGCGGCCTGATCCTCGACCCGTCGTTGAAGGCGATGGTGGGTCGGCTCCGGCCGGTGGTCGACGTACCGGTGGCGCACGCGCCCGGCAACAGCTTCCCGAGCGGCCACTCGCTCGGCTCGTTCGTCGCGTACGGCGCGCTGCTGCTGGTGTTCCTGCCGGCCATCCGGCCGCGTTGGCGCCGGCCCGCCATCGCGCTGGTCGCCGTGATCATCGTGCTCATCGGGCTGACCCGGATCGCGCTGGGCGTCCACTTCGTCTCCGACGTCCTCGCCGGTTGGCTGCTCGGCGCCGCGTGGCTGGGTGTCAGCGCGTACGCCTTCCGGCTGTGGCGCCGCGAGCGGGGCCGGCCGGTGCCGCCGCTGGCCGAGGGGCTGGAACCGGAGGCCGGAGCGGAGATCAAACCGGCGCCGGACGAGGAGCACCTGCTGGATCATCCGCGCTCGTCGGTGGCCGAGATACTGGTCGCCTGGGTGCTGGTGTTCGGCGCCCTGTACGCCTTCGGCATGTTCGTCAGCTACCACGCCAAGGGCACTGTCTTCGCCTGGCTCGACGACGTGGTGCCGCACTGGTTCGCCGACCGGCGTACCGACCCGCTGACCGAGATCAGCTGGTGGTGGAGCAAGGCCGGCGACACCCACGCCATCCTGCTGGTCTCGCTGGTGTTCTGCCCGATCGTGCTGGCCGTGTGGCGCCGCTGGCGGCCCGTGCTGTTCATCGTGCTGGCGATGTTCGGCGAGCTGACACTCTTCCTGACCAGCGCCAAGGTGGTGCAGCGGCCCCGCCCGCCGGTGGAGAACCTGGACGGGCACCTGCCGACGTCCTCGTTCCCGTCCGGCCACATCGCCGCGACGATCTGCCTCTACTCGGCGATGGCGCTGCTCGTGACGGCGCGTACCGACCGGTGGTGGCGGTGGATCTTCGTGGCGCTGGCGATCATCATGCCGGTCGGGGTGGCCACCTCGCGGATGTACCGCGGCATGCATCACCCGACCGACTTCATGGGCGCCATCCTGCTGGCCGGGCTCTGGATCGGCGCGCTCTACTGGATCGTCAAGCCGAACGCCGACGTGGCCGAGGGCAACCAGCCGAGCATCACCACCGATCGGGTCGACGAACTCGACGACGAACTGGCCAAGGCCGCCCAGCCGGGCTGAGGGCGAAAGGAAGGGCCCCCTGTTATCGCTTTTCGTAGCGCAGGGGTCCCCTGTTAACCACTCAGCGGCCGGGCCCGACGCGCGGCGGAAGGGCGGCCACCGGTGCGGATCATGACCTGGAACATCAAGACCGGCGGTCGGGACGGTACCGACGAACACCGCCTCGACCAGGTGATCCGGGTGGTGACCCGGGTCGCGCCGGACGTACTGGCGCTCCAGGAACTTCGCGGGTTCGGCCGCGGCGGCCGGCTGGACCGGCTGGCCACGGCGCTGGGGATGCGGCCGCACCTGGCGCGGGCCTGGCCGGGCCAGCCGGTGGCCGTCCTGGTCCGGCCCGACTGGCCGGTCCGGACCGCCCGGCGGGTGTGGCGGCCGTTCCACCACGCGGCCCTGCGGGTCACCATCGGGACCTCCGCCGGCCCGCTCGTGGTGGTCGGTACGCACCTGCAGCCGTACTCCGGGGCCCGCCGGCGGCGCGAGGCCGGTTGGCTCGCCACGGCGGTACGCGGGGCGCCGCTCGCCCTGGTCGCCGGGGACCTGAACACCCTGGACCCGTGGACCGACCACGCCGAGCGGCTGGCCCGGCTCGGGGTCGCGTACCGCAGGCGGCACCTGCGGGCCGACGGCGCGGTCGACACCCGGGCCGTGGCGGTGCTGAGCGACGCCGGCTTGGTGGACCTGTTCCGGACGATCGGCACGGGACCCCCGCACACCGCTCCGACCAGCGGGGTGGACGGGGCGGAGTTCTCCGGGATGCGGCTGGATTATCTGCTGGTCACCCCGGCGCTGGCCCGCCACGCCCGGCGGTGCGCGGTGCTGCGTGGTGGTGAGATCGAGACGGCCTCCGACCACTACCCGCTGCTGGCCGAGTTCGATCTCCAACCGGGCCGGGACACGGTCGCCGACGAGCGTACGATCGCCGCTGATGAACGATCATGAGCTGCTGGCCAGGGGACGGGACGCCGACGTGTTCGCGCTCGACGCGGACCGGGTGCTGCGCCGGTACCGCGAGGGCGGGGACGTCGCCGCCGAGGCCGAGGTGATGGTGTACCTCGCCGAGCGCGGCCTGCCGGTCCCACGGGTGTACGCCGCAGACGGTCCCGACCTGGTGCTGGAACGGCTGAGCGGGCCGACCATGCTGCGGGCGCTGCTCGCCGGGGCCCTCACCCCGGTGGCGGCGGCCCGGATCCTGGCCGAGGTGCAGTCCGCGTTGCACGCCGTACCGCCGATGCGGTCGACCGACCCGGCGGACCGGATCCTGCACCTGGACCTGCACCCGGACAACGTCGTGCTGGATCCGCACGGCCCGGTGCTGATCGACTGGCGTAACTCCCGGGAGGGTCGGCCCGAGTTCGACGTGGCGGTCAGCGCGATGATCCTGGCCGAGGTGGGGGTGGACCACACCGGTTCGCTGGTGCCGGCCGGCGGCCCGGAGGTGGCGGCGTTGGCCGAGGAACTGCTGGCGGCCTTCCTGGCCGCTTCGGCGCGCCGGCCGGACGCCCAACTGGATCGGGCGACGGAGTTCCGGCGGAACGACGTCAACATGTCGGCGGCCGAACGGGGTCGGATCGACGCGGCGGCGGCGCTGGTCCGGCGGCACACCGTCGCGCCGTCGGGCGGTTAGGCTGGCGGCATGAGCACGCCGACGCCCACCCGGGGTGAGCCCTCCGTTCCGCCGGGGCCGCTGCTGCGGCGGTTGATCGGGGCGGTGCTGCGCCGGGTCCGGCTACGCCAGGGCCGTACGCTGCGGGACGTCTCCCGGGCCGCGGGGGTTTCCCTGCCGTACCTGTCGGAGCTGGAACGCGGGCGCAAGGAACCCTCGTCGGAGGTGTTGGGCGCGATCTGCCGGGCCCTCGGCATGCACCTGGTCGACCTGCTCGACGAGGTACGCGCCGAACTGCTCCGGATGGATGGCGTGGCCCGCGCGCCGCTGCCACGCGGGTTCCGGCAGGTGGCGCCCGCCGCCCGGCCCGGCTGGGGTCCGGCGCCGGCCGGCCGGCCCGACCAGGTCCGCGCCGGCCGTCCCACCGGACTGCGCGTCGACCTGCGTGACGGCGGACCGCTCCTGGCCGGCGACGTGCCGCACCCGCAGCCCGCGGTCACCCTGGCCGGCGGTACGTTGCTGGGATCCGCGCCCGGCCGTCGGGTACACCGGATCGGGTTCGATCCAGCCACCCCGGCGCCGGCCGACGCCCGACCGCTGGCCTTCCACCTGCTCGGCTTCGGCCGTTCCGAGGCGGGCCGGGTGCCGCAGGTGCCGTCCGGCCCGAGCGAAACCGTCGTGCGGTGGACCGGCGGTCGTCGTCCGCGGCTACGGACGGGCCGGATCCGGTCGGCGCGGCGGCTCCGGCCCGCTGGCCGGCCGTACCCGGTCCTGCTCCGCCGTCGCCGGCCGGCCGTGACCGCCTAGCCGGTCGTACCCGGTCCTGCTCCGCCGTCGCCGGCCGGCCGTGACCGCCTGGCCTGCGGTGACCGTCAGTCGGCCGGTGCCGAAATTGGTTCGACAGCCCGGCGCGGGGGCTGGCACAGTGCCGGCCATGAGCGACGGCGATCTCCTGACCGCAACGGACGTACGACTCATGCAGGGCATGGCGCAGCGGGTCACGGCCGTCCGCCCCGACCTGCTGACCAGCGGCGCGTCGCTGGGCGAGCTGGCCTGGATCTGGGGCAGGGGACACGCGTCCATCGGTGGGAGCTGGCTGCGCCGGCTGTGGTTCTCCGGCGGTGAGCTGGTCGCCTGGGGCTGGGCCGAGTTGCCGCATCAGAAGCGGCGCAGCGACGGGTCGGTGAAGGAGGTCACGGGCGCCTCTCTGATCTATCAGGTCGATCCCGACCGGAACGACCTGATGGACGAGGTGATCGACTGGTACGACGGGGTGGCGGCCGGCGTCGAGCGCGCGGTGATGCCGAGCGCCGCGGACGAGTTCGCCCTGGTGCGCTGGGCGGCGCACGGCTATGTGACCGATCCGGCGTCCCTCGGCGACACCGGCTCCTGGACCCAGCTCAACGAGCGGGACCTCGACCGGGTGGAACGGCCGGTGCTACCGGACGGGTTCCGTTTCCGCACCGCCGACGAGGTCGACCCCCGGGCCGTGGTGCAGGCCCACGTGGACGCCTGGCCACGGTCGACCTACTCGGCCGAGGGCTACGAGGGCGTCCGGCGGACCCCGCCGTACCGGGGAGACCTGCACGTCCTGGTCGAGGCGCCGGACGGGACGATGGCGGCCTCGACGATCATGTGGTTCGACGAGGTGAACCGGACCGTCGAGTTCGAGCCGGTCGGGACGCACCCCGACCACCGGCGGCTGGGCCTGGGCAGGGCGATGCTGCTGCACGGGATGGAGCTGGCACGGCAGGCCGGGGCCCGGCACGCGACAGTCGTCTGTCTGGGCGCCCCGGGACATCCCGCAGCGCGCGGCCTCTACTACAGCCTCGGATTCCACCTGTTGTCCCGCGACGCCCCACTGATCAGACCCACAAACTAGACCACCATCCCCCTCCTCCCCCCTCTCTCGGGGGTTGATCATGAAGTTAGCTGGCTATTTGATCTCCAAAGGGCCGGTTAACTTCATGATCAACCCGGGGTCAACCGGGTCAACCCGGGGGGAGGGGGGTCAGGGGATGGGTCGGTTTTGGGCGTCGGGTACGCCGGACTTGCGGAAGAAGTAGGCGTTGATCTGGTCGCGCCACTCCCGCGCGCACCGCAACTGTTCGTCGAGCCGCTCGCTGACCCGTTCGTACACGGCAGGGTCGATCAGGCCGGCCAGCCGCCGCCACCGGATCCGCATGTCGGTCACCTCCGCGAACCCGGCGAAGTGGGTGTCGTAGATGTGTTGGATCACGGTGGTTCCGCTGTGCAGGACATGCCCGTAGGGCACGTGGTGGAAGAACAGCAACAGCTCGTCGGGGCACTCGTCCAGCGACTCGTACGTCTTGGACCACGGTGACGGATACTGGCCGGTGAACCCGGTACCGGTGGCGCGGGTCCGGTCCACCCCGATCCCGTCGCGGTCGGCGAAGTGGTAGGTGCCCCACTGGCTGTACTCGTAGCCGTCCACGGCCGGGCCGTAGTGGTGAGCGGCAGGGTTGACCATGAAGCCGACCCCCAGCGGCGCCGTGTACCGCTCGTAGGTCCGCCAGGAGCCGTCCATCACCTCGTGCAACGTCCGGCTGACCAGTTCCGGATCGGCGGCGGTCGACGCCCCGGTGCTCGACGGCTCGATGGTTGCCGGCTCGGTGACTGGCGGCTCGGTGGTTGCCGGCTCGGTGGTCGGCGCTCCGGTGGTCGGCGCTCCGGTGGTCGGCGGCTCGAAGGTCAGGCCGATCCACTCGTCGAGGACGGCCGTCGGATCCAGCCAGGGGTCCCAGGCGAGCCGGCCGAAGGCGTACAGGTTGGCCTGGGCCAGCGGATGTCCGGTCCAGAAGGGGTCGTTTCCCACATTGGACACCGCGACCAGACCGCCACCGCCCACCGGCCGGTCACCGCCGCCACCGCCCACCGGTCGGTCACCGCCGCCACCGTTGTCCGTCGCCGGCCCGGCCGGCTCGGCGGACCCGGCCGGCCCGGTTGCTCCGGTTGATCCGGCGATCACGTCGGCGACGCTGGCCGCGCCGGGCCCCCAGGGCCCGAACCGCAGCAGTTCACTCCAGTACGGGCCGAGGTAGCACACGTGCTGCTGCTGGCCCGTGTACTCCTGGGTGACCTGCAACTCAACGGCCAGCCGGGTACGCGGCATGGCCGCGATGACCGGAGACACGGGTTCGCGTGGCTGGAAGTCGATCGGGCCGTGCTTCACCTGCACGATCACGTTGTCCCGGAACCGGCCGTCCAGCGGGGCGAAGTGGTCGAACGCGGCGCGGGCCCGGTCGGTGGACCGGTCCCGCCAGTCCTGCCGGTGGTTGTAGACGAAGGCCCGCCAGTGGACCACGCCACCGAACGGCGCCAGGGCGTCAGCCAGCAGGTTGGCGCCGTCGGCGTGATCCCGGCCGTAGGCGAACGGTCCCGGCTGGCCCTCCGAGTCGGCCTTCACCACGTACCCACCGAAGTCGGGGATCCGCTCGTAGACCCGGCGGGTGGCCTCGGCCCACCACCCGCGTACCCGCTCGTCGAGCGGATCGGCGGTGGGCAGGCCACCCAGTTGCATCGGAGCGGCGAAGCTGACCGACAGATGGACCCGGACCCCGTACGGCCGCAGCACGTCGGCGAGGTCGGCGACGTCACCGAGCCGGTCGGTCAGCAGCAGCGCCTCGGTGGCGTGCACGTTCACGTTGTTCACCGAGATCGCGTTGACGCCGCAGGAGGCCAACAGTCGCCCGTAGGCGCGGACCCGGTCGAACTCGCGCCGTGGTGCGCCGTCCCGCCAGAAGATCGACCCACCGGCGTACCCGCGCTCGACCTGGCCCATCACCGGGTGGACCTCGACGTTGTCCCAGTGGTCCAGCATCCGCCGGCTGACAGCAGGGCGGTGCTCGCCTCCGCCAAACCCCGGCTCCGGCTGCGCTCCGGTGGGAGCAGGGCGGTGCTCGCCTCCGCCAAACCCCGGCTCGAACGCCGCCTCGCCGAGCCGGACCAGGTGGAACAGGCCGTAGAGCAGCCCGCCGGGCTGGTCGGCCAGCAGCACCGTGCGACCGTCCGGGTGGGCCAGCAGGAAGCCCTCGTCGCCGAGTGCCGGTTCGGTTCCGGCGTACCCGGCCAGCACCCGCGCGGCCGGGTCGGGCAGCGGTCCGGCGGAGGTCAGCGCGAGCACCAGGTCCACCTCGGGCCGGCCGGCGCCGCCGTACCGGGCCTGTGCCTCGGCCACCTCGTGGCGGACCGTGTCGACGAGCGTCCCGGTCCCGTACACCTCGGTGCGGCGCGACCCGAGCGCGCGGAACGCCTCGGGTGGCAGCCACGCCGGATGCCAGCCGGCCGGCTCCGGGCCGGTCACCGGGCACCCACCATGGTCGGCTCGGCGTCGAGGCGCAGCACCCGCACCCCCCGTTCGGGTAGTCGGACCGGCCGGCCCTCCGCCAGCCGGTCACCGGTGAGCAGGTCCACCGCGTCGACCGTGGCCGGCACCTCGACCGGTTCGGCGCGGTGGTTGAGCAGGAACAGCAGCCGGGTCCCGTCCCCGGCCACCCGGACCGTGGTCTCCAGGTCCGGCACCTCCGGGTACGGTCCGCACAGGTCGTACCGGTCCAGCACCCGGCGCAACACCCAGGAAACGCCCGGCTGGTCCAGCCCGGCGGCGACGTACCAGCCGTGGCCCGCGCCGTAGGTGTTACGGGTGACGGCGGGAGTGCCGGCGTAGAAGTCGGCCCGGTATTCGCCGACCACCTCGGCGCCCTGCGGGATGACCAGCTCGAACAGCAGCCGCGATTCGACCTCGATGGTGTCGTCGCCGCACCGCAGCCGGACCGGGTTCACCACCTCGGGTCCCCGGGCGTCCCACTCGTCGACCCGGATCCCCATGAGCGGCCCGAGTGGACCGGGTACGTCCGTCAGGAACGCCTGGTCGTGCTCGTCGACCCGGCCGGACAGGAACGTCGTCACCACCGAGCCGCCCCGGGCGGCCACCTCGGTGAGTCGGTCCGGCAGGTCGTCCTTGATCATGTGCAGCACCGGGGCCACCACCACGTCGTACCGGGAAAGGTCCGCGGTCACCGGGACCACGTCGAGGTCGACGCCCGCGTCCCAGAGCGCCCGGTGGTACGTCAGCAGCACGTCCTGGTAGCGGACCAGCCGGGACGGGCCGTCGGAGATCTCCAGCGCCCACCAGCTGTCCCAGTCGAACAGCAGGGCGACCCGGGCCGGGGTGCGAGCGCCCAGCGTCGCCCCGCCCAGCCGGTCGAGTTCGGCGCCCAACTCCGCGACCTCGCGGAACACCCGGGTGTCCGACCGGCCGGCGTGCCCGATGACCGCGCCGTGGTACTTCTCGCACGCGCCCCGGGAGGCCCGGAGCTGGAAGAACAGTACGGCGTCGGCGCCGTGCGCCACCGCCTGCCAGCTCCACAGCCGGAGCAGCCCGGGCCGTTTGAGCGGGTTGACGTCCCGGGACGCGGTGTAGCTCGGGGTCTGCTCCATCAGCCAGAACGGCTGGCCGTCCCGAAGCCCGCGGATCAGGTCGTGGGTCAGCGCCATCCGGGCGGCCGACGTGTCGTCCGGCGGGTAGTTGTCCCAGGAGGCGAGGTCCAGGTGCGGGGCCCACCGGTGGTAGTCGATCGGCCGGTACATCCCCATGAAGTTCGTGGTCACCGGCACGTCCGGGCTGGACTCGCGGATGGCCGCCTTCTCGTCCCGGAAGTTGGTGAGCATGGCGTCCGACATGAACCGCAGGTAGTCCAGGGTGATGCCCTGGAAGGCGGTGTGGTCGGGGCCGCGCCAGTGCTCGGTGAGCGCCGACGGCGGCTCGATCTCGTCCCAGTCGGTGAGGGTGTGCGACCAGAAGGTCGTGTACCAGGCCGCGTTGAGCGCGTCGAGCGTGCCGTAGCGGTCCCGCAGCCAGTTCCGGAATCCCGTCGCGCACAGTTCGCAGTAGCACGCCCCGCCGTACTCGTTGCCGACGTGCCAGGCCACCACCGCCGGGTTGTCCGCGTAGCGTCTGGCGACCCGGCGGGCCAGTTCGGCGGACAGCCGGCGGAAGACCGGGGAACTGGGGCAGGAGTTGTGCCGCTGCCCGAACCGGTGCCGGCGACCGTCGAAGTCGGTCCGGGTCACTTCCGGGTACGCCCTGGCCAGCCAGGCCGGGTGGGCGCCGGTGCCGGTGGCCAGGCAGATCGACCGGCCCTCCGCGGTGGCCCGCTCGACGATCCGGTCCAGCAGCGTGAAGTCGTAGACGTGCTCAGCCGGCTGGGTGAGCGCCCAGTCGAAGACCCCGAGCGTCACGGTGTCGATCCGGGCGGCGTCGAAGAGCCGGTAATCCTGCTTCCACACCTCCTCGGGCCACTGCTCCGGGTTGTAGTCGCCACCGAACGGCACCTTCCCGGTCACGCCACGAACTCCCGTCGGATTCGGTCGATCATCGGTCCGCTGGCCCGCAGCAGGCCCAGCACGAACACGGCCGCGAACAGCGCGACCACGGCCTCGGTGGCGACCACGGCGACCGCGACCGCCGCCGCCAGCAGCAGGGCGGCACCCAGGGGCACCTGCGGGGTCCGCACCAGGAAGTGCAGCGCCAGCCGGGCGGTGTCCCGGACCCGGAAGGTGAACAGCGAGGTGATCACCAGGGCGTTGACGCCGCCGAGCGTCACGACCACGGCCACCAGCAGCAGCGGCACCACCCACCACCCGGGTACGCCCGCGGCGTCCAGGTGGGCGAGGTTCACCGCCACGATGGTCAGCCACAGCAGCAGCGGGATCCAGATCCGCAGGATCGGCAGCAGGTCGCGGCGCCAGGACCGCCAGAACAGCGCCGCCGGCCGCAGGTCGGTCAGGTCCAGGCGCTGGTGGTGCAGCGTGGACAGGCCGGCCGACAGGGCCGGACCGAGTGGTACGGCGCAGGCCGCGACCAGCGGCAGGTTGCTGGCGTCCCGGTCGAGCAGGAACAGCGGGACCAGGCCCGGCAGGGTGGTGAGCAGGAGCAGCGCCTCCACCACGAGCAGGGTGTAGATCCGCGCGGCGGCCTGGGACAGCGGTCCGGTCCCGAACCGGTGCCAGGCCCCCGCGCTCATCCTGGTTCCTTTTCGGGTCCGTTGGTCCCGTCCCACCACGGCGGGGTCTCGTCGACGACGGGGGTGACCTCCACCAGGGTCACCTCGTGGCGGCCCAGGGTGAGGTCCAGGTCGACCCGACCGGCCACGACCGGCAGGGCGTGGTGCCGGTGGGCCGGCTCGGCCGCCTCCCGCAGGGCGTCGAGCTGCCAGTCCCGCGGGGAGGCCGGCTGGCCCAACTCGGACCAGGCGGCCCAGACGTTGCCGTACTCCTCGCTGACCGAGGAGCGCCGGACATAAACGGACGCCGGACCGGTGCCGGTGGCCGACGCTGATCCCGGGATCGGGCCGGTGGCCGGCGGTGATCCCGGGGACGGGTCGGCGCCGGGGCCGGCGACCGGGATCGACAGTGCCAGGGTGTGCCGATCGGGCACCGGGTTGTGGCCGGTGACGTCCACCGGCGCCCAGGCCAGCACGGCGACCCGACCGGTGTCGTCCCGGGTCACCAGGTGGTCCGGCCCGCGCGCCAGGATCTGGTCGCCGAGCCGGGCCATGAAGGCGTACAGGTGGTACGTCGGTTTCTTGATCTGCCGGTGGGTGAGCAGACCGAACCCGCCGTGCAGCAGCGTGGTCGGGATGCCCACCTCCTCGAACACGTCGCAGAAGGTCCAGTAGGAGAACGAGTCGACCAGGTCCCCGCCGCCGACCAGCACCGGGGCCAGGTAGGCCGCGTTGAAGGCGGTGTCGTGGACCGGGTTGTCCGGCCGGTACGACGAGTTGAACTCGGTGATGTGTACCGGCAGGTCGGCCAGCGGGGTGCCGGCCAGCACCCGCCGGGGCTGGGCGAACTGCTCCAGCAGCCGGTCGGCCGGCTCCAGCGTCTGCCGGGTGCCGAACGGTACGTGCCGGGCCGGGCCGGAGGTGTACGCGTGCCGGCTGATGAAGTCGACCGGTACCGAACGTTCGGTGACGAACTCGGCGAACGGCCGGATCCACTCCGGACCGCCGGGGGAGACGGCCGGGCCGCCGACCTGCAACCCGGCGTCCACCTCCTTGATCGCGGTCGCCGTCACCTCGTACAGCCGGTGGTAGCCGGCCTGGTCCGCGTCCTTCCAGAAGAAGTCCAGGTCGGGCTCGTTCCACACCTCGATCGGCCACTGGCGCACCTCGTCCAGGCCGTACCGGTCGACCAGGTGCGCCACCGTGCCCCGGACCAGGTCGGCCCACTCCGACCAGGAGCTGGGCGGGGTGATGTTGCCGCGCCACCAGAACACCGTCTGGTCGCCCGAGGCGAGCCCGGACGGCATGAAGCCCAGCTCCACGAACGGCCGGATGCCCAGGCCGAGGTAGGCGTCCACCACCTGGTCGAGGTACGTGAACGAGTGCCGGACCCGGCGCGACCCCCCGTGCTCGTACGGCTGGTGGACGCCGACGCCGTCGCTCAGCAGCCCGTGGCCGCGGATGTACCGGAAGCCGATCTCCCGCTGGACCAGCGCCAACGATTCCTGATAGTCCCGCCGGAGCGCCAGGTCGAACCGGCCGGTGCCGACGCAGGTGCGCCATGCGTCGGGCAGCCGGCCGATCGCCTCCGCGGAAACCCGGATGTGTTCGCTCACCGGACGGTCAGCCGTGTTCCTTCTGGTACCGCTCGTGTGCCTTGTTCACCACGTCGAGGTACTGGTCCATGTTCTTGCCCTTCAACTCGGTGAGGTAGGCGTCCCACTCGCTGAGCGGTCGCTGGCCGAGGACGAACTTCAGCGTCATCTGGGTGACGTAGTCCTTGAGCCCGGTCTCCCAGAGGGTCACCTGCTCGCGTTCCTCGTCGGTGAGCGGCGCCGGCGGCGGTACCGCGACGGGCGGCCGGGCGTTCATGACCTTCTGGAACTCCATCTCCTCGGGGGAGAAGAACGACTGGACCAGTTCCAGGTTGCCGCCGTAGGCGAAGACGCCGTTGTAGAAGCCGAAGTCCTTCTGCAGGTGCTTGGTGCCCTTGGGGTTCAGCCCGATGACGTCCACGTCGGGGGCGAGCTGGCGCTTGCCGGAGGCGTCCTTGGTGAACGTGGTGCCCTCGACGCCCCACTTGGCGAACTCCTCGCCCGCCTCGGAGTACCACAGCCAGTCGATGAACTGCATCATGGCCACGAAGTTCTTGCTGTCCTTGGCCTTGCTGGAGATCATGATGCCGTTTTCCAGCCGGGGCGCCGGGTTGATCTGTCCGGCCGGGCCCACCGGGAACAGGATCTTCGCCATCCGGGCGTTCGGGAGGGTCTTCTTCAGGTCCGGCCGGTAGTCGTTGACCAGGGTCTGCGCGTTGCCGCTGATCACGAAGGACTTGCCGCTGGCGAGCTTCTGCCGCGCCTGGTCGTCGGTCTGGGTGAAGCTCTCCGGGTCGAGCAGCTTCTCGGTCACCAGCTTGTTCAGGTACGTGAGGACCTGCCGGTACTTGTCGGTGGCGCAGGTGTAGGTGAACTTGCCGGCGCTGGCGTCCCAGCTCGTGTGGTGGAAGTTCCAGCCCGCGCCCTCCAGCCCGTGCGCCAGGGCGAGGATGTTCAGCAGGTTGCCGCCGGGGTTGGGCTGGCTCCACCGGTCCGAGAACGGGTAGACGTCGGGGTGTGCCGACTTCATCGTCTTGAGCATCGTGTAGACGTCGTCCCAGGTCTCCGGGGACTTGATGTTGAGCTGTTCGAGGATGTCCGTGCGGACCTCGAGGGTGTAGTCCTGCCAGGGCTTCTCGTGCAGACCGGGCAGCAGGTAGAACTTGCCGTCCGCCTGCCGGAGGCTGTCGATCTCCGGCTGGAGGCCCCACTTCTCGATCTTGGCCTTCAGGTTGGGCATCAGGTCGAGGTAGTCACTGACCGGCAGGATCGCGCCCGAGGAGACGTAGCCGTTCTCGTCCGGGTGGTACGTCTTGGGGATGATGGCCGGGGCGTCGCCCGCGCCGATCAGCACGCTGCGCTTCTGGTTGTAGTCGCTCAGCGGTACGGCCACCGGTTGCAGGGTGACGTTGGTCCGCTTGGTCAGCTCAGACCAGAACAGCCAGTCGTTCTTCAGCGGGTAGTTCGGGTGGTTGTTGTAGAGGATCGAGAAGGACACCGGCTCGGTCGCCTTGAACTGGCTCCCGGCGCTGTAGTTGTCCATGGCGCCGGTGCGGTTCTTCGAGGTGTCCGCCTTGTCGTCGTCGCCGTCACCGCAACCGGTGAGGGCGGCGACGGCCGCCGCCCCGGTGGCGAACAGCACCTGGCGCCGGGATATCTGGACCATGAGGGTTCCTTTCGAGGGGCGAGAGTGACCGGGGGCGACGCTGCCGTGCCGGGGACCGGTGGGACGGTCAGCCCTTGACGGCGCCCAACATCACGCCGCGGACGAAGTAACGCTGGATGAAGGGGTAGACCACGAGGATGGGCAGGACGGTGAGCACGATGGTGACGGACTGGATGGTGGCGGCGGACTGGGTGATGTCGTTGGCGCCGTTCACGCCGCCGACCGTGGAGGTCGCGTCGGTCGCCCCGGCGATCAGGTTGCGCAGGTACACCGTCACCGGCAGCAGGTCCTGGCGGTCCATGTAGAGGAAGGCGGCGAACCAGGAGTTCCAGAACGAGACGGCGTAGAACAGCACCATGGTGGCCACCATCGCCTTGGACAGCGGCAGCACGATCCGCAGCAGCGTCCCGTACGTGTTGAGCCCGTCGACGGCGGCGGCCTCCTCCAACTCGCCGGGCAGGCTCTCGAAGAACGCCTTCATCACCAGCAGGTTGAACACGTTTATCGCGTTGGGTAGCGCGATGGCCCAGATGGTGTTCTTCAGGCCCAGGCCGGTGACCAGGACGTAGTTCGGGATCAGGCCGCCGGTGAAGAACATGGTGAACACCGCGAACCCGACCAGCGCGACCCGGCCCTTGAGGTGCCGCTTGGACAGCACGTACGCGTAGCAGATGGTCAGCGACACCGAGATGATCGTGGAGACCACCGTGTACACCACGGTGTTGCGGTAGTTGATCCAGAACGTCGGATCGTCCATCACGACCTTGTACGCGGTGAGGTTGAAGCCGCGCGGGACCAGGTTCACCCTGCCGGTGATGATGTACTTGTTGGCGCTCAGCGAGCGGGCCACGATGTTGAGGAACGGATACAGGGTCACCACCACGACCGCGGTCAGGACGATCCCGTTGACGACCTGGAAGACCCGGTACCCCCGGCTGGGCCGCTGGCCGCGTCGGCGGGGCCGGTCGAGGTCCGTGCCGCCCGGTACGTCGCCGGTCGGTTCGACCGTGCCGGTCGCCGCGGCGGTCACCACAGGCTCGTCCCCACCGTGCGGCGGGAGATGGCGTTCGCCGAGAGCACCAGGGTCAGCCCGATCACCGACTCGAACAGCCCGATCGCGGCCGCGTAGCTGAGGTTTCCGGAGACGATGCCGATCCGGTACAGGTACGTCGAGATCACATCGGCGGTGGGATACGTCAGCGGGTTGTACAGCAGCAGGATCTTCTCGAACCCGACCACCATGAAGGTGCCGATGTTGAGGATCAGCAGCGTCATCATCGTGGGCCGGATGCCCGGCAGCGTCACGTGCCAGGTCTGCCGCCACCGGTTCGCGCCGTCGATCCGGGCCGCCTCGTACAGGTTCTCGTCGATGGTGGTGAGCGCCGCGAGGTAGAGGATGGTGCCCCAGCCGACCGTCTGCCAGACCTCGGAGGAGACGTAGATGCTGCGGAACCAGCCGGCCTGCTGGAGGAAGCGGATCGGCTCGCCGCCGAGCGCGGTGACCATCTGGTTGACCGTGCCGTCGACCGAGAGCAACTGCATGACGATGGCGGAGACCACCACGATGGACAGGAAGTGCGGCAGGTACGACACGGACTGGACGAACCGCTTGAGCGTCCGGCTGCGGACCTCGTTGAGCAGCAGGGCCAGCACGATGGGCAGCGGGAAGCAGAACAGCAGGGTCAGCGCGCCCAGCACCACGGTGTTGGTGAAGACGTCCCAGAAGGTCGGGTCGGTCAGGAACAGCCGCAGGTACCGCAGGCCGACCCAGCGTTCGCCGAAGATGCTGCCGCCGGGCCGGTAGCGCCGGAACGCGATCACGTTCCCGAGCATCGGAAGGTACCGGAAGATCAGGAAGAACAGCAGCGGCAGCACGGCCAGCGAGTAGAGCTGCCAGTCCCGTCGCAGCGCCTGCCGCCAGCTCCGTCGGTGAACCCGGGAACGAGCCCGGGGGGTGGGATCGGGGTCGGGGGCGGGATCGGCATCGGCAGTAAGCGCTATCTGCGCCGGCTCCGCCGTCGGGTGGATGCTCATCCTCGAACTCCTATGCGGTGCCGGTGGTGCCCACGGTACCGACCGGATTGCAGCGTTCGAAACTTTCTGTGAAAGTTGCGATGTCTGTGTCGGGCAATTTAAGAGTCCGCGACGGCCGGTGTCAAGGCTCCGCCGCTGGTACCGACCGGGGTGACGGACGATGCGGCCGTCGACCCTGCTGCCGGGTGGCCCCGCGCGTGCTAAATTTTCCGGACCTTCTCGATCTTCGCCGGTCGTCGATGTCCGGACCAGTCCTGCTGCGAGGACCCATGGCACAGTTCGACCTGCCCCTGGACCAGTTGCGCCGCTACGCGCCGACGGTGGCCGAGCCGGACGACTTCGACGCCTTCTGGCGGACCACCCTGCACCGGCCCGCCGACCGGCCGGTGCTGCTCGACCTGCGGCCCGAGCCGACCGACCTGCGCCTGCTCGACACCTGGGACGTCACCTTCGCGGGCTTCGGCGACGATCCCGTCCGGGCCTGGTACACCCGACCGGCCGGGGTCGACGCACCGCTGCCGGTCGTGGTCGAGTACGTCGGCTACGGCCGGGGCCGTGGCCTGCCGCACGAGCGGCTCACCTGGCCCGTCGCCGGCTACGCCCACCTGCTGATGGACTCGCGGGGCCAGGCCGGGCTGTACGGTCCCGGCGACACCCCCGACCCGCACGGCACCACGGCCGACGGTCCGTGGGCGGTGACCCGGGGCATCCGCACGCCGGCCGGGTACTACTACCGGCGCCTGATCACCGACGCCGTGCGGGCCGTGACCCTCGCCCGGGAACTGCCCGGCGCCGACCCCGGCCGGATCGTGGCGGCCGGCAACAGCCAGGGTGGTGGGCTCGCCCTCGCGGTCGCCGGGCTCGTTCCGGACCTCGCGGCCGTGCTCAGCACGGCCCCCTTCCTGTGTCACGTCCAGCGGGCCATCGAGATCACCGACGACGGGCCGTACGGTGAGGTCGCGCAGTACCTGGCCGTACACCGGGAGGCGGAGGCGGAGGTCCGGCGCACCCTGTCCTACGTGGACGGCGTCGCGTTCGCCCGCCGGGCCGTCGCGCCGGCGCACTTCGGGATCGGACTGCGCGACACCGTCTGTCCGCCCAGCACCGGTTTCGCCGCCTACAACCAGTACGGCGCCGGCAACGGCCGCCCCGACCAGCCGGAGCGGGAGATCCACGTCTACCCGTTCAACCAGCACGAGGGCGGGGAGGCCGTACAGGTCCGCCGGCAACTGAAGTGGCTCGCCGCCCGACTGACCGGCCGCGCCGCCTGACCAAGCCGGGACGGCTGACCGGCCGCGCCGCCTGACCCCACGCCGGGCGGCTGGCCGGCCGGGACGGGCCGGCGGGGTCACCAGGGGTGCAGCGAGCCGTCCTCCAGCCGGGCCACCGGCAGGTACGCGGGGGAGTAGGGGTAGCGGGCCGCCGCCTCCTCGTCGATGTCCACCCCGAGGCCGGGCGCGTCGCCCGGGTGCAGGTAGCCGTCCTCGAAGTGATACTCGTGCGGGAACACCGCGTCGGTCTCGTCGGTGTGTCGCATGTACTCCTGAAGACCGAAGTTCGGGATCGAGATGTCCAGTTGCAGCGCGGCGGCCATGCAGACCGGGGACAGGTCGGTGGCGCCGTGCGAGCCGCTGCGCACGTGGTACAGCGCGGCGAAGTCGAAGACCCGGCGCAGGTGGGTGATCCCCCCGGCGCGTACCACGGTCATCCGGATGTAGTCGATGAGCTGTTCGGAGATCAGCTGCGTGGCGTCCCAGATGCTGTTGAACACCTCGCCGGTGGCGATCGGCGTGGTGGTGTGCTGGCGGATCAGCCGGAAGCCCTCCTGCAACTCGGCGCGTACCGGATCCTCGATCCAGGTCAGCCCGTACGGCTCCAGGCTCGCGCCGAGGCGGCCGGCCTCGATCGGGGTGAGCCGGTGGTGTACGTCGTGCAGCAGCCGCAGGTCCGGCCCGAACTCGTCGCGCACCCGGGCGAACACCGTGGGGATGTGCGTCAGGTACCGCTGCGTCGACCAGGTGGTCTCGGTCGGCCGTGCCGCGTCGGCCGGCTCGTAGAACATCTTGTCGCTGCTCACCCCGTACGTCTTGGCCAGGCCCGGTACGCCGGACTGCACCCGTACGGCCCGGTAGCCGAGGTCGACGAAGCGGGCCACCTCGACGAGCAGCTCTTCCATGGTCTCGCCGTTGGCGTGCCCGTACACGGTGACGCCCTCCCGGGACCGGCCACCGAGCAGCTGGTGGACCGGCAGGCCCGCAACCTTGCCCTTGATGTCCCACAGCGCGGTGTCGACGGCCGCGATAGCGCTCATCGTCACCGGTCCCCGCCGCCAGTAGGCGCCCTGGTAGAGGTACTGCCAGGTGTCCTCGATCCGGGCCGGGTCCCGCCCGATCAGCAACGGCACCACATGCTCCCGCAGGTACGCCTCGACGGCCAGCTCCCGGCCGTTCAGCGTGGCGTCACCGACCCCGGTGACGCCCTCATCGGTGATGATCTTCAGGGTGACGAAGTTCCGCCCCGGACAGGTCACGATGACCCGAGCATCGACGATTTTCATGGGGTCTCCTCGATCGGCTCGGCGGATCCGGCGGGCGGTCACTCTACCGGCCCGGTGGCGCGGGCGTTCTGCTGACGGCATATCTTCCGTCGGCAGAATCGGATGCGGATCGGCGTACCGTGCGGGCAGGCTTGGGCCTGCCGGAGACCGGGACGGATCGGCGGACCGGCGCGAGCGCGGAGGTGTTCTGGGTGATGGATGACATGCGGGTGTGGATGCGGGCCGAGGCTCCGGCGTCGTTCGACGACTCGGTCCTGCAACGGCTGCTCAAGGAACGGATCGTCCTGCTCGGCACCGAGGTCAGCGACGACTCGGCCAACGCGATCTGCGCCCAGATGCTGCTGCTGGCCGCCGACGATCCGGACCGGGACATCAAGCTCTACATCAACTCACCGGGTGGGTCGATCAGCGCCGGCATGGCCGTCTACGACACCATGCAGTTCATCCAGAACGACGTGTCCACCATCGCGATGGGGCTGGCCGGGTCGATGGCCCAGTTCCTGCTGGCCTGCGGCACGCACGGCAAACGGTACGCGCTGCCGCACAGCCGGATCATGATGCACCAGCTGTCGGGCGGTTTCGGCGGAACGGCCGCGGACATCGCGATCCAGGCCGAGAACATGCTGCACGTGAAGCGGACCGGCAACGAGCTGCTGGCCCGGCACACCGGACGGACCGTCGAGGAGATCGAGCGCGACTCCGACCGGGACCGCTGGTTCACCGCCGAGGAGGCCCGGGCCTACGGCATGATCGACCACGTCATCGACCGGGCCACCCAGCTACCGGCCGACTGACCACAGCCGCACCGACCCGGCCGTCGGACCCTCTCGCCGGGCCCCCTCCTGGCCGGTCCGGACCCCGGTGTCGGCACCGGCCGGCCCGGTTGCCGGGCCCGCGTGGCGGGCCCCTCTGGTCGGTCCGGACCTTGGAGTTGGCACCGGCCGGCCCGATTGTCGGACCCTCGTGGCGGATCCGGCGCCGGCGCCGGCCGCCGCTCAGCGTAGAACCAGGTTGACCAGCACGGTCAGCACGATCGAGCCGACGACCGAGAGCAGGATCATCAGCAGGCAGCCGAGCCCGCCACCGAGCGGCCTGATCTCGGTGTTCCCGATGCGCATGATCCCCTTCTACCCGGTGGGCCGGCCCGGAAACGGGGGCGGGCCGTCCGCAGCGCCGAGCCGTCGGGCAGCGCCGAGCCGTCGGGCAGCGCCGAGCCGTCGGGCAGCGCCGAGCCGTCGGGAACCGGGACGTTAAGAAGGGCCCCTTCCTATACAAAAAGCGATAAGAGGGGGCCCTTCCTTTCCCGCGCCCCGCGCTCCGCGGCTCGGCGGCTGTTCGGTGGGCGGTCAGAGTTGGCGCAGTCGGGGCAGGAAGTCGTCGCGGGCCCAGTCCAGGAACGCCGGCTGGGTGTCGCCGATCTGCACCACCGCCACGTGTGTGAAGCCGGCGTCGACGAACTTCCGGAACGCCGCCACGTGCGCCTCGGTGTCCGGGCCGCAGGAGATGCTCTGCGCCACGTCGTCCTCGCGGACGAACGCGCTGGCGCTGTCGAACGACGACGGTGCGGGCAGGTCCGCGTTGACCTTCCAGCCCAGCCCGAACCAGCGGAACTGGTCGTAGGCGATCTTGCGGCACTCCTCCTCGTCCGGTCCGTAGCAGATCGCGACCTGCCCGTACCGGGGCTTGCCGGCGCCGCCGGAGGAGTCGAACAGGTCCACCACGTGCGCGTCGGGCTCGGTGTTGATCAGGGCGTCGGCGTACTCGCCGGCCAACTCCACCGAGGACGGCCCCGAGGCGGCCAGCGCGATCGGCACCGGCCGGTCGGGCCGGTCCCACAGGTACGCCTCGGGAACGTTGAAGTAGTCGCCCGAATAGGTGAGCGTCTCCCCGTCGAGCAGCGGCCGGATGATCTGGAGCGCCTCCTCCAGCATCTCGTGCCGTTCCTGCACGTGCGGCCAGGCGCCGACGACGTGCTCGTTCAGGTTCTCCCCGGCGCCCAGCCCGAGGGTGAACCGGCCGTCCGAGAGCAGGCCCACGGTGGCGGCCTTCTGCGCCACCACCGCCGGGTGGTATCGGCGGGTCGGGCAGGTCACCATCGTCATGAGGTCGATCCGCGAGGTCGCGTGGGCGACCGCGCCGAGCACCGACCAGGCGTACGGGGAGTGTCCCTGGGACTCCAGCCACGGGTAGTAGTGGTCGGAGATCACGGCCAGGTCGAAGCCGGCGTCCTCGGCGCGTACGGCGTAGTCGACCAGTTGCTTCGGCCCGGTCTGCTCGCACATCAGTGTGTATCCCACGGCAACCACGGTGGTCCTCCTCCCGATCGGGTCGTCTTGGCAGGTACCCCGTCAGCCGCCGGGTGAACCGCCCCGGGCCGGCGGGTGTAAGCAGTGATGGCCTTGACTGTCTGGCGGCCAGGTCGGTAGTGTCGGGGCAACTTAATCGGTTAAGGGCAGCCGGTACGCACAGGCCGGCGGGAAGCTGTCCGGGCTACCGCTCCCGATTTCCCGACGATGGTCGCTCGCCGGTGGCCCCACCCGCCCCCGCCGGAAGAGCGGCACGACGGAACACCCGCGCCGCGTACCCGGGTCGTGGCGTCCCGCGCCCGGCATTACCGCCACCCCCGCCGCGCCCGCCTCGGGCGCGACCCTTCCGCGTCCCGTGCCGGGACGCCCGGTCAACGAGGTAGCCCGATGAGAACCCGCCTGTCCGCTCTCGCCGCGGGGCTGGTAGCCCTGGTCGCGACCGTCCTGGTCGCTGTCCAACCCGCGCAGGCCGCCGCGGGTTTCCACATCAGCGGCGGCAAGCTGATGGACGCCAACGGCAACGCCTTCGTGATGCGCGGGGTGAGCCACGCGCACACCTGGTACCCCCAGCAGACCGGCTCGTTCGCCGACATCGCCGCCCTCGGCGCCAACACCGTGCGGGTGGTGCTGAGCAGCGGCGACCGCTGGACCAGGAACAGCGCGAGCGACGTCGCGAACGTCATCTCGCTGTGCCGGGCCAACCGGCTGATCTGCGTGCTGGAGGTCCACGACACCACCGGGTACGGCGAGCAGAGCGGCGCCATCACGCTGGACCGCGCCGTGGACTACTGGCTCAGCCTCAGCAGCGTGCTCACCGGCCAGGAACCGTACGTCATCGTCAACATCGGCAACGAGCCGTACGGAAACCAGAACTACGCCACCTGGGCCACCGACACGGCCAACGCGGTCAAGCGGCTGCGGAGCAACGGCTTCAACCACACGATCATGGTGGACGCCCCCAACTGGGGTCAGGACTGGGCATTCACCATGCGGGACAACGCCAGCACGGTGTGGAACGCCGACCCGAACAAGAACACCCTGTTCTCGATCCACATGTACGGCGTCTTCGACACCGCCGCCGAGATCACCGACTATCTGGGCCGGTTCCGCGGCGCGGGCCTGCCGATCGTGGTCGGGGAGTTCGGGTTCAACCACTCGGACGGCAATCCCGACGAGGACACGATCATGTCGTACACCCAGGCCAACGGGATCGGCTACCTCGGCTGGTCGTGGAGCGGCAACGGTGGCGGCGTCGAATACCTGGACATGGTCACCAACTTCAACAAGGCCCAGCTGACCAGTTGGGGTGACCGGATCTTCAATGGGGCCAACGGCATCCGGCAGACCGCCAAGGTGGCCAGTGTCTACAGCGGGACGCCGCCGACCAGCACCCCGCCGACCACCGCACCGCCCACGACGACCCCGCCGACCAGCACCCCGCCCACCACGGCACCGCCCACCACGACCCCGCCGTCGAGCCCGCCGGCCGGGCGGTCCTGCACCGCCACCTACAGCGCGACCAACCAGTGGCCCGGCGGGTTCCAGGGCGATGTCAGGGTGACCGCGGGCGGTTCGGCGATCACCGGCTGGACCGTCACCTGGACCTGGAGCGGCGGCCAGCAGGTCACCAACTCGTGGAACGCCACGGTCAGCGCCAGCGGTTCGGCCGTGACCGCCCACAACGCCTCGTACAACGGCAGCCTCGGCGCGGGCGCCAGCACCTCGTTCGGTTTCACCGCGACCGGTACGGGGGGCGCCAGCTCCGCCCAGTCGGTGCGGTGCGTCGCGAGCTGACCCGCCCAGCCCGGCGCTGACCGTACCGACATCGGCGATCCAGGGGTGTCCTCGACCCTTGGACCCCCCTGGATCGCCGACCTCGCGAGGCTCCCGTCATTCGCGGTGCTCCCGTCATTCGCGGTGCTCCCGTCATTCGCGAGGCTCTCGTCATTCGCGGTGCTCCGGTCGACCGTCGGCGGGGCGCCACACCACGCTGACGTACCACCTCGTGGGCGCGGTCCGTGGGTCGTACTCGTGGTAGGTCGAGACGCTGCCGGTCCCGGCCGGGTGGCGCAGCAGTTGCCGGGTCATGCCGGTGGCCCGCATGAGGCGGTCGCGCGCCGTGACGGGTTCCAGCTCGCAGCCGAACCGTCGCAGTTCGTCGGGATACCCGTCGTACGGCCGGGCTCGGCGCCACCCGGCGTGTTCCCAGCGGTCGGTTCTGGACCGCTGGGCGATCACCAGGGTGCCGTCGGGCACCGGGAAGCCGGCGGGGAACGTCGGCGGAAGTCCTCGACCGTCCACCGCCGACAGGAAATCCGCGCCGGTCAGGATGTCCGCTCCGGCGTCGTACGCGAACGGCGCCACCGGTGGCCGCAGCGGTTCGAAGCGACCACTCACCCCGGACTCGTCGAGGGCGGAGAGGATCGCGGCGACCACCCGGGCCGCGTGGTCGGCGCGATCCTGCAGGTCGAGACGCAGGGTCGGGCCGTCGTCGCCGAGCAGCGCCTCGGCCCAGTTGGGCAGCGGTTCGGCCGGCTCGTCCGGGTGTGGGATCGCGCGTACCGCGGCGGCGGCCCGGCGCAACGCGGCCATCGCCGCCTCGGTCCCACCCGCGCCCCGCAACGTGAACCCGGCCTGGTCGGGCCGGTCGGCCAGGTAGGCGGTCAGCTCGGCCTCGTCCCGCTCCAGCACGGTCGGATCATCGCACGCCGCGACCGCCGCCCGGCCCCCCGACCGGCACCGGGCCACCCCGGCCGTCACCCGGCCACCCCACCGGCACCCGGCCACCCGACGCCTCACCTCCTCGGGGTCGGGTCCGTCAGGACAGGATCTCGACGTACCCGGCGCTACCGTTGACCCGGATCCGCTGCCCGTCGGAGATCAGCCGGGTGGCGTCCACCACGCCGACCACCGCCGGCAGGCCGTACTCCCGGGCGATCACCGCACCGTGGGTCATCGACCCGCCGACCTCGGTCACCAGTCCGGTGATGGCGACGAACAGCGGCGTCCAGCTCGGGTCCGTGTGGGCCGTGACGAGGATGTCGCCCGGTTCGAGATCGGCCTGGGCCATGTCCAGGATGACCCGGGCACGCCCTTCGACGGTCCCGGCGGAGACCGCCAGCCCGGCCAGGGCGCCGGCCGGCACGTCGTCGCGCCGGTACGCCCCGGTGAGGGCGTCCCCGTCCGAGGTCAACACCCGGGGCGGGGTGAGCGCGAGATACGACCGGAACGCCTCCCGGCGCCGCCGGATCAGCTCGTGATCCACCTCGTGCGAACGCACGACGTCGCGGAACTCCTGGAACGTCAGGTAGAAGGCATCCTCCCGCTCGGCGAGCACGTTGGCCCGGACGAGGCGTTCGGCCTCTTCGAGCAGGGCCTGCTTGTAGCCGAAGTAGCGGCTCACGATGTCGAACTTCGGGTACTCCCGGTAGCCGATGAAGTTCCGCACCTGGGCGATCATCCGCTTGGTCTCGTCGGCCTTGGCCTCCCCGTCCGGCAGGGCCCGCAGGCGCGTCAGCACCTCCCGTGCCTTCTGCTGCGCCTGCCGCCGGCCCTGCTCGAAGCGCCGCTTGGCGGCGCCGGGCTCGAACAGCTTGATGTTGTCGAGGATCAGCGGTACGAGCATGCTGGGGCGCTCCCGCCACCGCGGCCGGGTGATGTCGAGTTCGCCGACACAGCGCATGCCGTACCGGTCGAGGTAGCCCTCGATGGCGTCGCGCGCCTCGCCCCCGCCGGGGAGCTTCGGCAGCTCCTCCAGAAATTGCTCGCCGTCCCGCTCGTCAGCTTCGCGGCGGTGCTCGCCGTGCCGCTCGTCAGCTTCGCGGCGGCTGTGGTCCATCAGCTCGCGCAGGAACGCCACCACCTCCGGGTACGGCCGGATCACGTCCGCGACGTCGAGCAGCGCCAACCCCATCTCCGAGGTGACGTTGCCGGGGGCGGACAGCGTGAGGGTGTCGGCGACGTTCTTCTCGCCCAGCCATTCCCACAGCCGGTCGTTGAGCCACCAGGTGGCCTCCATGCCGGCCATGATCGCCTGGAAGTTCGGTGGCTCGCTGATGATCCGCTTGTGTTCCTGGAACGCCTCCAGCAGGAAGTCGAACAGCTCCGGTCCGCTCTTTGTCTTGAGGTCGCGTCGCAGTGCGGCGAGGGACGCCCGGCTGCGCTCGATCAACTCACCGACGATGGCCGGGTCGACCTCGGCCGGAGCGGCCGGACCGCCGGTCGCCGCCCCGCCGGGACGTTCGTCGCCGGCCTCAGGTCCGTCAGGACGTTCACCGTCCGCCGCCGCCCCGCCGGGGCCTTCGTCGCCGGCCCCTGATCCACCGGATGGGCCGTCCGGAAGCGGCGGAACGAGGTCGCCACGGTCGAGGACCGTCTCCAGCGCGTCCCGGGTCAACGGGTCGGACCTCCTGGCCATCTCCAGGAGGTTGGCGCGGCCCGCCGGCGTGGCCAGGCCCCGGGTGACGTCGACGAACAACCGTCCACCGGCCTCGTGCATCGGCACCATGGCCGTCAACTGCCACATCGACAGACCCAGCGGCTTCATCGGATCGGTCATCATCTGCTGGTGACCGACGGAGAGGTAGACGTGGTTCTCCCCGTCCCCGGCCTCCGGGATGGGGAACAGCGTGGTGATCGGCCGGCTCTGCACGATGTGGAAGTCATCGTCGACCAGGCACCACTCGATGTCCTGCGGCCGGCCGAAGTGCGCTTCGATCCGCCGCCCGAGCCGCGCCAGCCGGACGACCTGAGCGTCGGTCAACGCCGGCTGCTCCTGCCGCTGCGGGTCGATCGTCACCTCCCGGGTGCCGCCGGCCGGCAGGGGCTGGCTGGCGCGCTGCTTGACGGCGACCGCCCTGGTGACGATCCGGTCATCGCGCACCGCGAACACGTCCGGGTTCACCCGGCCGGAGACCAGAGCCTCGCCGAGGCCGAAGCTGGCGTCGACGGTGGAGACCTTCCGGTTGCCCGTGACGGGGTCGGCGGTGAACAGGATGCCGGCCGCGTCCGGCAGAACCATCCGCTGCACCACCACGGCCAGCTGGACCTTCCGGTGGTCGAAGCCGTTGCGTCGGCGGTAGATCACCGCCCGCTCGGTGAACAACGAGGCCCAGCACCGGCTGATGTGCTGGAGGATCGCCGCCGTACCCACGACGTTCAGGTACGTGTCCTGCTGGCCCGCGAAGGAGGCCGTCGGCATGTCCTCGGCCGTCGCGCTGGATCGCACCGCGTAGCCGGCCTGCCCGTTGCGGTCACCGGCCTGCTCACCGAGCCGGGCGAGCGCGCGGGTGATCGCCGTCGTGACGTCGTCGGGGATGGCGATGCCTTCGATGGCCCGGCGGACCTCGGCGCTGAGCGTACGGATCTCCTCCCGGTCCTCCGGGTTCAGGCGCGACAACCGATCGAGCTGATCGTCGATCGACGGCGCCTCCGCCATGACCCGCCGGAAGGCGGCCGTCGTGACGCAGCAGCCGGCCGGCACCCGGACGCCCTCGATCCGCGACAGCGCGCCCAGGTGCGCGGCCTTGCCACCAACGATCTCGACCTGCGTCTCGTCGACCTCCTGAAGATCCACCACGTACCGCTCGCCCGTCGCCAATCCACCCACGTCGTGCCCCCGCTTCCTCGTCGGTGCTGGTCCGGCCGCCGATTGTGCGGCAGGACCCGGGCCTTGCCGCAAGTCCCCCCGTGCGGTATACGTTAGAAGTGGCAGGGAGTGTGACTCCTTGCCTTTGTTTTTGTCCGCGCGCCGCACGAGCGCCCGGCCCACGAGTGGGGGAGGGGCCATGCAGCAGCGGGAGCAGCGCTCGGTGTTCGGCGAGGCGGTCGAGCAGTACGATGCCGTCCGCCCCAGCTATCCCGCGGATCTGGTGGCGGATGTCCTCGCCTACGCGGGTGACGGGCCGGCCCTGGAGGTCGGTGCCGGCACCGGCAAGGCCAGCGTCGCGTTCGCGGCGCACGGGCTGGAGCTGACCTGCCTGGAGCCGGATCCGAGGATGGCGGCGGTGCTGGAGCGCAACTGCCGGCCGTACCCGAAGGTGTCGGTTGTGGTCGACCGGTTCGAGGACTGGCGGCCGGCGCGTGGCTTCGGCCTGCTCTACTCGGCCCAGGCCTGGCACTGGGTGGATCCCGAGCGGCGGACCGACCTGGCCGCCGCGGCGCTCGCCCCCGGCGGCGCGCTCGCGCTGTTCTGGAACGTCTTCCTGCTCGCCGACCGGGAGCTGTCCGCCGCGCTGGTCGAGGTGGACGACCGGTACGGCGTGCCGGCCGGCTACACACCGCACGCCCGGCAATCCGTGGAGCCGGACCCGGAGCCGGAGCCGGGGCCGGAGCCGGAGCCGGGGGCCGATCCGGGCGGGGTTCCGGAGGAGCCGCTCGCTCATTCGGAACTTGCCCGGGACGGCCGGTTCGTCGACCTGCGCGAGCGTCGGTACCAAGGCAGCCGCAGCTACTCGACGGCCGAGTACATCGACCTGCTCGCCTCGATCTCGCACTACCGGATGCTCGAACCGACCATCCGGGACGGGGTGCTGACCGCGCTGGCCCGGGTGTTGGACGCGCACGGCGGCAGGATCGACCTGGACCTCGCCACGGACCTGACCCTGGCCCGCCGCCGCTGACCGCCGCCGCTGACCGCCGCCCGCTGACCGCCGCCCGCCGCGGAGCGGGCCGGGTGGCTGGTCTCGCCGCTGATCTCCGCCCAGATTCCGGGCGCCGGGTCCATGGCGGTCGGCCGGGCGCCCTCCACCGGCAGGTGGATGACATACCGGGAGGTTTGCCGGTCATCCCGCGTGGCGTCCCGCGGTGCGGCTTCGTGACTCACGGATCGCCCGCTTGAGTCGGGCGTTCTCCTCGGTCAACCGGCCCAGCTCCTCGTGTAGCGCGGCCAGCTCGTGCGCGAGGCGGTGCAGGAACTGCCGTACCTCCTCGGGGTCGAGCCCGCGCCGGCCGAAGCCGGCGGTCCCGAACCGATGGTCCCGGACGTGCCGGGGGTGCAGCCTGGGCGGCGCGGCCGTGCCGTAGACAGTTCCGCGGCTGGTCATCTGGTACCTCGCTCTCGGCGGTTTGGTCGGTTGACGCGCCTGCCTGGTTCGCCGGGCCGGTTCGGCCGACCCCGATCGGTGTGGAAGGGCGGCTCCGATCCGTGTGGAAGGGCGGTCCGCGCGGTTCGGGCTCCGCGCGGACCGCCCGCCCGACGACCGCAGCCTCCTTTGGCGGTACGGCCACCGGGCCGCTGGTGGTATTTCGAAATTGCGAAATGATTTCTCCGGCTCGCGCCGGTGTCCCCGGGTGTGATATCTCTTTTCCAAGTCGGTTCGGAGCCGGGAAGCGCACGCAGCCCGACGTTCCAGTTGAGACCCGCCGAGTGCCGGTATGCGTCTGCCACACGCGAAGCCGCCATCTCGACACCTTCTCGGCTGTTGGCCCAGCCGCGATTGCCGTGCTTGCACCGGGCGTCCCCGGGGGCCGGTGATCACCTTCACCCGCCCGCAGACCACGTTTCCAGTGGGTCGGGCATTGGTGCAATGAACACCAATCAAGAGACCTTCGGCGTCGAAGAGGTGGCGATGGCCGTCAAAAGTGAATCGTTCGTGCAGACGCTCCGCGCGCAATGGCTCGGCCAGCAGATGCGACAGTTACGGGAGGAGCGTGGCTACACCCTCAAGCAGGCGGCGGCCTTCCTGGAGCGAGACTTCTCCTCGGTGGCCCGCTGGGAACGCGCGGAGTGGCCGTTCCGGCGGGGTGTGGTGGAGTCCCTGCTTGATCTTTACGGCGAACATGACCGGCGAGAGCGGGCGCGGTTCCTGCAACTCGCCGAGGACGCTTGGCGGGTTGACCGCTGGGACGACGACTACGACGAGCTGGTTGATGCCTCCTTCATCGACTTTCCCTGGCTGGAGAGCCGCGCCGAGCAGATCTGCTCGTTCGACGCCATGCTCATGCCCGGCCTCATGCAGACCCCCGACTATGCCGAGGCGGTGATCCGCAACGCCGAGGGCGGCAAGGCGACGGATTTCTCGGTTCGCAAGTGGCTGCAACTGCGGATGGACCGGCAGCGGGTCTTGGACCGCGAACCGCCGGTCCGGATCGTGGCGGTCGTCGACGAGAGCGTCCTCCGGCGCCCGGTCGGGAACGCCGCCCTGATGCGAGACCAACTCGCCCACCTCGGCGCACTGCTGCGGCGACCCAACATCGACATTCAGATCCTGCCAAGCAGCGTCGGCCTGCACGCCGGTCTCGACGGGTCGTTCTGGCTGTTCAACATGCCGAAGCCCTACCCCGAGGTGGCCTACGCCGAGCATCTCGGCGGCCGGCTGTTCATGGAATCACCGAAGTCGAAGCGCTACGCGATTGCGTACGATCGGCTGCGGGAGAACGCACTCGGTGCCCGCGAGTCGGCTGAGCTGATCGCGAAGATCGCGGAGGAGTTGTGATGAGCGAGGACCTGCCGGCCGTCGGCTGGCACATCAGCACGAAGAGCGCAAGCAATGGCGGGAGCTGCGTCGAGGCCGGGCCGGTGTTGGACGGGTCGGGCCGGGTTGCCGTGCGGCACAGCAAGGCGCCGGACGATGCCACCATCGTCTACACCCGAGCCGAGTGGGAAGCCTTCGTGACCGGCGTGAAAGACGGCGAGTTCGACTTCTGACCCTGCGCGGCAACTGGGCGGCAACCCAGCCCCAGCGGTCTGTCCTCCACTCGGCGGCGCCGTCTTCATGGTCCTCGCCTACGGGTGCGGCGTCCGCAACCCTTCCCCGGGCCACGGGTGCGGCGTCTCGCAAGCCCGCCGCAAGCCTTCCCCGGGTCACCGAACCATCATCCGAGAGCACCCACTCACTGAGGGTGAACCCCAGCTGTCCCTGGCCCAAACGCCTTCACTCTCCTTTGCAATGCTTCCCTCCAGGCAACAGGCACACTGGGTAACCAACGGCCTGGTCCCGGAGGAACTCGGCAACGAACATCGCCGCAGCTCAACGTCGGTGCTGCCGGGAGGGAAGCATTGCAAAGCGAAGAACAGGCGATCGATGGACCCTCCCGGGAGACTACCGATTGTCACGGCCGTGCGGTCCGCCGGCACCGTCACTCACAGTGTTGTCGGCGAACCGCCGGTGCCGTCCACCGACACCGACTGGCAGGTCGCTGAGAATCAGGGTGGTTTGGTTTCGGAGGGCGGTGGGCATTTCCGGGGCTGCCTCGTTCCGAAGAACGGGAGCAGGTTTCTCACCCTAGGAGCTGGCAGTGACCGTCACCGGCATTCTCGTCGCCATCGTCGTTGGTCTGATCATCGGTGCGCTTGGTCGCCTCGTCGTACCGGGCAAGCAGAACATCCCGATCTGGCTCACGCTCGTCATCGGCATCGTGGCCGCGCTGCTCGGTACGGTGGTGGCCAGCGCGTTCGGCGTGAAGGACACCAACGGATTCGACTGGATCGAGTTCTTCCTCCAGGTCATCTTCGCCGCGATCGGCGTCGCCATCGTTGCCGGCACCTACGGGCGCCGCCGGGTCTGACCCGACCTCGATCAGGGCTTTCGCCCCGAACCGGACCATCAACCGGCCCGGCGCCCGACAGGGTGCCGGGCCGGTCCGTGTCGCCGGTCCGTGTCGCCGGTCCGTGTCGCCGGTCCGTGTCGCCGGTCCGTGTCGCCGGTCCGTGTCGCCGGTCCGTGTCGCCGGTCCGTGTCGCCGGTCCGTGTCGCCGGGGCGCTGTCAGCGAGTTCCCAGCGCGATCACATAGGGTGCCGCCGGGACCGTGGGTGAGCGAGGCGGCGGGAATCTGCCGTGCCGGTCCACAGTGGCCCATCGCGCCGGTC
This sequence comes from Plantactinospora sp. A48, assembly GCF_055793945.1. Lineage (NCBI taxonomy): Bacteria > Bacillati > Actinomycetota > Actinomycetes > Micromonosporales > Micromonosporaceae > Plantactinospora > Plantactinospora sp. A48. The sequence goes on from NZ_JBTIXF010000032.1 coordinate 48,827, forward strand.
CACCATGGCGGGCGCCTGAACACCGGCCCGGCGACGTCGCGGGCCCTTTCCCTGGAGTGGTACGTGGTCTTCAAGAAGATGTTGAGCGCTCTCGGGGTCGGTGGCCCCAGCGTCGACACCGTCCTGACCAATCCCAACACCCGGCCGGGTCTGACTCTGGCCGGCGCGGTCCGGATCCGTGGGGGGAACCAGCCCGTCGACCTCGACGGGGTCACCCTCTCCCTGGTCACCCGGGTCGAGGCGGAGGGACATGACACCGAGTACGAGGCGTTGGTGGAGTTCCAGTGCGTACCGGTCAGCGGACCCTTCTCGCTGGCCGCCGAGCGGGAGCTGGACATCCCGTTCGAGTTCCCGGTGCCCTGGGAGACGCCCGTGACCGATGTGTACGGGCATCGGCTGCCCGGCATGACCATGGGGCTGCGGACCGAGCTGGCGGTGGCGCGGGCCGTGGACAAGGGCGACCTCGACCAGGTGGCGGTGCATCCGCTGCCGGTGCAGGAGCGCATCCTCGACGCCTTCGACCGGTTGGGGTTCCGGTTCAAGCACGCGGATCTGGAACGCGGGCGGTTGGCCGGCGTACCCCAGACCCTGCCCTTCTTCCAGGAGATCGAGTTCTTCGCGGCACCGCGGTACGCGCACGCCGTCAGTGAGGTGGAACTGACCTTCGTGGCCGACCCGCACGGCGTGCGGGTGGTGCTCGAGTGTGACAAGCGCGGCGGCCTGTTCCGGCCGGGGCACGACACGTACGGCCGGTTCAGCGTGGCGCATCCGGACGTCGACCGGGTGGACTGGCCGGCCCAGGTCGACGGCTGGCTGAACCAGACCATCGGCGCGTACGGCGCCGGCCCGGCCCACGGTCCCGGCCCGGGTCACGGGCCCGGACCCATCCACGGGTACGGGCCGGGCCACGGGTACGGGCATGGTGGGCACCACCGGGGGTCCGGCGGGGTCGGCGGGATGGTGGCGGGTGGCCTGCTCGGCGTCGTCGGCGGGCTGGCGGCCGGGGAGCTGATCGAGGAGGCCTTCGAGGACGACGGCGGCTTCTTCGGCGACGAGTAACCGCCCGACGCGACGCGGCCTCCGGAGGGGATTCCCTCCGGAGGCCGCCGTTTCGGGCCTGGCTGGCCGGGCTCCCTCGGCGCGAGCTGCGCCGGGGGAGTCCGGCCGACGCTCACCTTTCGCCGCGTCGGCGCCACGAACTGCCCATCTTGGCCAGCCCCCGGCTACCCAGGTAGGCGATCGTCAGCAGGGTGATCAACCACCACGCCTGGTTGGCCTGGAAGATGTCCACTCCGGGGCCGTTACCGCTGGAGCCGACCCACCACGAGGCCAGCAGCACGCCACCGACCGCTGCCAGGTAGACCCAGAGTTCGGTCGACAGGATGGCTGGCTTGCTCTCGCTGCCCGGTGACGGCATCCGCGCGCCGTCGGGCATGTGCCGGGCCGTCGGCATGTCCCGCATCTGCCGGGTCGGCTGATCGGCCATGTGTCGGGTGTCCGGCATCTGGGCCGTGGCCCTGTTCATCTGCGTCTGCGTGCTCATCTTTCCTCCTCGGATTCGATGAGTCTTTCCTCCTCGGATTCGATGAGGCTGCGCCTCCGAACCACCCCGGGCGAGCCCGGTACCGCGGCTGCGACCGAGGCGACGGTGGGTTTCCCGGGCGGCTGGCGGGCAAACGAATATCGCTGGCTGGCTCGGGTTTATCCCCCGACGCAGCGGGCAGCCGAATGGGGTTGCCGAGGAGAGGCGAGGTGATGGACGTGACTGACCACGCGGCGCATGCACGGCGCACGGCCAACCGGCTCGACCCCGCGGACTACGGCCCGGACGCGGCACGGGAGGTGACCCTGCCGCCCACCGACGACCGGCGGGAGGCCAAGGACCGGGACATTCAGGACCCGGCCGACGTACGGGCCGATCGGGACGTGTTGCGGGACGGCGGCCCGAAGCGTACGCCCGGGATGGTGACGACCACTGGCGGTCGGACCGCCGGACCGGCCAGCGTCCGCAGGTTGCCTCGGAAGACCGGTGGCAAGGTCGCCCCGACCACCACGGGAGACGCCACCACCGGCGGCCTGGAACCGCCGGCGGGCGGTTCGACAAGCGACGCCGCCGGCCCGGCCAGCGAGACCGGTTACTTCACCGAACGGTGACCGGCCGAGGCGCGGTCCGGGCGCGGTCGGGGACCAGCCCGGTCACCGCCGCCCCGTGACACCGGGCCGGCGCGGCCGGGCCCATCCGTCCGGCGCGGCCGGGCCCATCCGTCCGGCGCGGCCGGAGCCACCCGTGCGGCGCGGTCCGAGCCATCCGTCCGGCGCGGCCGGAGGGCCAGCCTGTTCCACTCGGCCGAGCCCCCGGACCGCGCCGGCGCGGCGTTCGGGTCAGGCCGGGGCGGGCAGCCGGAGTACGCCCAGTCGCTGGGTCGCCCGGGTGAGCGCGACGTACAGGTCGCTGCTGCCCCGGGGGGACTCGGCGACGATCGCATCCGGGTCGACAAGCAGTACCGAGTCGAACTCCAGACCCTTGGCCTGGGCGACGGTGAGCACGACCACCCGCTGGTCGAGGTCCGGATCGGACCCGGCGGCGGTGTCGGGCACGGCGACCCGGACCCGCGCGCCGAGCGGGTCGAGCCGGGACGTCGGGACGATCACCCCAACCCGGCCCTCGCCGATCGCGGCCACCTCGGTGTGGACGTGTTCGACCAACCGGTCCGGCAGGTCGGCCGGGTCCGGGACCTGCTCCTCCCACGGGTCCACGCCGGCGTCGCGGACCGCCTGGGGCGGTTTCGCCGTCGGGTCGATGTCGACGAGCACCTTCGCGGCGACCGCCATGATCTCGCTGGGCGTGCGGTAGCTGACGGTCAGCTCGGCCAGCCGCCACCGGTCGACCACGTACGGTTCGAGGACGGCCTGCCAGGACGACGCCCCGGCGAGCGCCCCGGTCTGCGTCACGTCACCGACCAGGGTCATCGACCGGCTCGGGCAGCGGCGCATCAGCAACCGCCAGGCCATCGGGGACAGTTCCTGCGCCTCGTCGACGATCACGTGCCCGAAAGCCCAGTGCCGGTCGGCGGCGGCCCGCTGGGCGGTGCTCAGCCAGGCGCCGGCCGCGTGCCGTTCGGCCAGCCGGTCCGCGTCCAGCAGGTCGGTGACGTTCAGGACCTCGCTCTCGACGTCCTCGAACTCGAACGACTCGGAGCCCTTCGCGATCTCCAGCGCGCCCTCGGCGTACTCGATCCGGCGGCGGCGGGCGCGTTCCTCGGCGGCCCGCCGGGCCCGGTCGTCCTCGCCGAGCAGTTCGGCCGCCTCGTCCAGCAGTGGCGCGTCGGCCGGCGTCCACGCCTGCGCCGCGTCGTCGGCCCGCAACAGCAGCGCGCGGTCGGCGGGGCTCAGCTGCGGCGCCGCCGACTCCAGCGCCTCGGCCGAGCCGAGCAGGTCCGCGACCAGCCGCTGCGGGGTGAGCACCGGCCACAGTTCGTTCAGCGCGGCGCGTACCGCCGGGTTGGCCCGCAGCTCGCGGCGAATCTCCGCCAGGTCGGCCTCGCCGAGCAGCTGCGGGTCGCCGGGGGCGTCGTCCCCGCCGAGCGGGTCGTCGGCGAACGGGTCGGTGCCGATCCGCTCGGCGAGCTGGCCGGCCAGCGCGTGGACGATCTCGATCTCGAACAGCTCCCGAGCCAGGTTGTGTGGTCGGCCGGTCCGCCGGACCCGGTCCCGGGCCACCTCGACCACCGGCCGGGTCAGCTCCAGCGTGACGTCCTCGTCGACCGGGACGGGCATCGGCTCGTCCGGCACCCGCTGCCGGTCCCGGACCGCCGTGGCCAGCACGTCGGCCAGCTCGGCCCGGCCCTTGACCTCGGCGACCTCGGCCGGCTCCTCGGCGGTGGCCCGTACCCCGGGGAACAGGTCACCGGGGGTGGCCAGCAGCACCCCGGTCTCGGCGAGCGACGGCAGGACGTGCGAGATGTAGCGCAGGAACGTCGTGTTCGGCCCGACGATCAGCACGCCCCGGGTGGAGAGCTGCTGCCGGTAGGTGTAGAGCAGGTACGCCGCCCGGTGCAGCGCCACGGCCGTCTTGCCGGTGCCCGGTCCACCCTGCACGACCAGTACTCCGCCCAGGTCGGCCCGGATGATCCGGTCCTGTTCGGCCTGGATGGTCTGCACGATGTCGCCCATCCGGCCGGTCCGGCCGGCGTTGATCGCGGCCAGCAGGGTGGCTTCGCCGGTGAGGTCGGTGGCGCGGCCGGCACCGGCGCCGGCGCTGGCGCCGGTCAGGTCGAGCACCTCGTCGTCGATCCCGGTGACGGTGCGGAACCGGGTGCGGATGTGCCGGCGCCGGCGGATCCCGTCCGGCGCGGCGGCGGTGGCGAGGTAGAACGGCCGGGCGGCGGGGGCCCGCCAGTCGACCAGCAGCGGTTCGTGGTCGCCGTCGACGTCGAAGATGCCGATCCGGCCGATGTAGCGGGCCGGGCCGTCGTCCGGGTCGAGCCGGCCGAAGCAGAGACCGTTCTCCACGGCGTTCAACCGCTCCACCTGATCGGTGTACATCGCCACCGTGCTGTCCCGCTGTGACCGTTCCTGCTGCGTTCCGCCGGCGTTGCGCAACGTGCCGGCCCGCCGCTGTTCGGCCTGCTCGCGCAGCCTGTCCAGGTGGTGGTAGAGGTCCGAGACATAGGTCTGCTCGCGCTCGATCTCGGCGGTCTGCGCATCGAGTTCGGTGTCGCCGGACTGCCTTGACAAATTGGCCCCCTATTTGTTAGGCTGACGAGCAGAACGGCAATTAACTTGCCGTTCTTTTTTGTGCTCGAACACCGAAGAATAGCGCGGCGGCCACCGCCCGGCCAAACCGGGCGATCGGGGGCGTTCAGCTGGTGACGTCGCGACCGCCGAACCGGGCCCAGGCCGCCGCGAGAAAGATCACGATGTACGCCCCGGCGCTGCCCAGCCCGGGCAGCAGCGCCGCCAGGTCCACCGGGTCGCGCAGCAACTCGCCGTAGTCCTGCCAGTGATGGGTCAGCAGGTACGGGTGCAGCCAGCCCAGTTGCGGCACCTGGTCGAGCACGAAGCTGGCCACGGTCAGCATGCTGACCGCGATCGTGGCGCCCATCGGCTGCTCGGTCAGGGTGGAGGCGAACAGCCCCACCGCGCCGAGCGCGCACAGGCCGACCGTCAGGTAGCCGCACACCGCCAGCAGCCGGAGCAGCGCCGGACCGAAACCGAGCTGGGTGCCGGACAGCAACGTCAGCGGCCCGCCACCGAACAGGGCCAGGCCGACCAGCACCCCGACGGCCGCCACCAGCAGCGTGATGGACAGGGCGAACACCATCACGGCGGCGTACTTCACCGCGAGCAGCCGGTTGCGGCTCACCGGCACGGTCAGCAGGTAGCGCAGCGTACCGAGGTTGGCCTCGCCGGCGATGGTGTCCGAGGAGATCGCCGCGACGGCGATCGGCAGGAAGATCGGCAGTTCGACGGTGAGCGCGGCGAGCGCCACGAAGAGGCCGTTGGAGGTGATCGACGAGAAGAAGTCCCCGCCACCGCCGCCCTGGTCGTCGGGGCCGCCGACCCGGACCCCCACCGCGATCACCACCGGCAGCGCGGCCAGCCCGGCGATGCCGATCTGGTTGCGCAGCCGCCCGTACACCAGCCGCAGCTCCGAGCGGAACAGCCGGCTGGACAGCCCCCGGACGGCCGGCGCGTCAACCGTTGACATCGAACCCCTCCCCGGTCAGGGACACGAACAGTTCCTCCAGATCGGGCGCCGCGACGGCGAAGCCGCGTACCGGCACGCCAGCGTGCACCAGCGCCGCGACCACCGTCTCCGGCGGTACGTCGCCGAGGTCACCGGCGGCGGTCGCGGCCGACCGGTCGACCCGGGCCAGCCCCAGTTCGGTCAGCACCCGGGCGGCGTCGGCCGGCCGGTCGGTCTGGACCCGGGCCCGGGTGGCCGTCCGGGAACGCAGCTCGGGCAGCGGCGCCTGCGCGACCAGCCGGCCCCGGTGCATCACCCCGACGTGGGTGCAGACCTGCTCGACCTCGGCGAGCAGGTGGGTGGAGAGCAGCACGGTGACGCCCTCACCGGCCAGTTCGGCGATCAGGCCGCGTACCTCCCGGGTGCCCTGCGGGTCCAGGCCGTTGGTGGGTTCGTCGAGGACGAGCAGGTCCCGGGGCGCGAGCAGCGCCGCCGCCAGGGCCAGCCGCTGCCGCATGCCCAGCGAGTACGCCCGGTACCGCTTGCCGGCGGCGGCGGTCAGCCCGACCCGGTCGAGGGCGGCGTCGATCCGCCGGGTCGCGGTGGCCGGGTCGGCCGTCCGGTCGGCGGCGTCGAGCCGGCGCAGGTTCGCCGACCCGGACAGGTACGGGTGGAACGCGGGCCCCTCGACCAGCGCACCCACCCGGGGCAGCACCTGCGCCGCGCCCTCGGGCATCGGCCGGCCCAGCAGGGCGTGCCGGCCGGCGGTCGGCCGGATCAACCCGAGCAGCATCCGGATGGTGGTGGTCTTGCCGGACCCGTTCGGGCCGAGGAAGCCGAACACGCAGCCCCGGGGGACCGCCAGGTCGATGCCGTCCACCGCGACCTGCCGGCCGAACCGCTTGGTCAGCCCGTGCGTCTCGACCGCCAACCCCGTGGGGGGAGGCACCAATGGCGCCCCCCCCGGGGTCATCTCGGTGGTCACCGTCACCGGTTCGTCCGGGCCACCTCGTAGAGCCGCTCCGGCGTCACCGCGCCGACCAGCACCCGGCCGTCGTCGGTGAGCAGCGCGGTCACCAGCCGGCTGGTGAACAGCCGACCGCTGCCCCAGTCACCGCTGACCTTCGGCAGACCGTTGAGCACGGCACCGAGCTGCGCGACGTCTCCGAGGTCGCCGCCCGGCCTGCCGGCCGGCGCCTTGGCGTCACCGGTCGCGCCGGCCTTGGCGCCGCCGGTCACCCCACCGGTGCGGGCCACCACCACCGTGGTCCAGCCCTGCCCGACGGTGCGCGGACGGTCCGCCGCGTCGGGACCCTTCGCGCCCCGCGCCGCCGCCCGGTCGGCCGCGGCGTGCTTCGCGGCGGCCTCCGCGGTGCCCTTCGTCACGACCTTCGCACCCGGCGGCGGGTTGAAGGCGAACTGCGCTGCATCCGGCCGGGCGAAGTCGACCTGGGTGAACGCGACCTCGAAGGCGGGCCGCTGGACACCGCTGGCGAAGACCTCCAGGCGCAGCGGTACGTGCTGCTTGGCGTCGATCGCGATCCTGACCTGGCCGACCAGCGAGGACCGGTCCCGGGGGGCGAGCACCAGCTCGTACGCGTCCCGCCCGGCGATCCGGGCCGACCGGCCGACGGTCACCTCGGTGGTCGGGTCCACCGCGGCCAGGGCCTGCTGGGCGGCCTGCTGCGGGGTGACCGGCAAGCCGCTGGCCAGCGACCGCTCCGTGTCGGCCCGATCCTCGGCGGGCAGCCGGTGGTGCACCGCCTCGTTGCGCTGGCTGGCCCACACCCACACGTCGGAACCGTTGTGGATCACGTCGGTCTCGCCCAGCGTGCCGAGCAGCGCGACCCGCTGCTGCTCCGGGCCGGCGTACCAGACCCGCAGGGTGTGCGTACCCGAGGTCAGGGTGGCCAGGTCCGCCTCACCCAGCCCGGCGCCCAGGTTGGGCAGGCTGGGCAGGCCGAGATCGGCCCGTTGGATGACCGTGCCGGACAGGCCGTCGAGCTGGGACGTCTGCAGGTCGACCAGAAGTTGGGCGGCGCTGCGGGGTGGCAACGCCGGATCCGCCGAGGCGGCGAACGTACCGATCGCGGCGCCCCCGCCGACCACCACGGCGGTTGCCGCCACCGGGACCAGCCATCGCAGGGCCGGTCGGTTGCTGAACATGGACATGTGTTGGCACCTCCTGAGGAACATGGTGCCGCAGTGGCGCTGTGACGGTGCTGAGAGCGGCTGTGGAATCCCTCAGCCGGGGTGGCACCCTGGGGGACGTGCGGTTGCTGGTGGTGGAGGACGAGGCCCGGCTGGCCGCCGCGCTGCAACGCGGGCTGCAGGCCGAGGGGTTCGCGGTGGACATCGCCGCCGACGGGCCGACCGGGCTGGACCTGGCCCGGCACGGCGGATACGACGCGATGATCCTGGACGTGATGCTGCCCGGCCTGTCCGGCTACCAGGTGGTCCGGCAGTTGCGCGGGGACCGTTGCTGGCTGCCGGTGCTGATGCTCTCGGCCAAGGACGGCGAGTACGACCAGGCCGACGGGCTGGACTGCGGCGCCGACGACTACCTGACCAAGCCCTTCTCGTACGTGGTGCTGCTGGCCCGGCTGCGGGCGCTGCTGCGGCGGGGGGCGCCGCGCCGGCCGGCGGTGCTGTCGGTGGGTGACCTGAGCCTCGACCCGGCCCGCCGGCAGGTCACCCGGGACGGCGCCGGGGTCGACCTGACCGCCCGCGAGTACGCCGTGCTGGAGTATCTGATGCGGCGCGCCGGTGAGGTGGTGTCCAAGACGGAACTGCTGGACCACGTCTGGGACGACAGCCTGGAGACGGCACCGAACGCCGTCGAGGTCTACGTCGGCTACCTGCGCCGCAAGATCGGGCGGGACCGGTTGCAGACCATCCGCGGCGCCGGCTACCGGCTGGTCTGAGATGAAAGGAAGGGCCCCCCATTATCGCTTTCTGTATAGCAGGGGCCCCTTGTTGACGCGGTGGCTGCGCCGGAGCCTCGGGCTGCGGGCCCGGCTGCTCGCGATCGGCGTGACCGGCCTGGCCGCCGGGCTGGCTGTCGGTGGCGTGACGCTGGTCCTGGTGCTCGGCTACGCGCTGCAACGCACGGTGGACACCGAGGCGTACAAGACGGCCGACGCGGTCGCCCGGTTGGTGGAGCGGGACGCGCTGCCCGACCCGCTGCCGGTGGCCGGCGGCGAGGTACGGGTCCAGGTCATCGACGGCGCCGGTCGGGTCCGGGCCGCCTCGATCGACGCCGACCGGCTGGTGCCGATGCTCTACCCCGCCGAACGGGAACAGATCGGGGGCCGGGGCCGGCTCACCGTCCCCGGTCAGCGGCTCGGGATGCGCGGCCCGGTCCGGGTGGTGGCGGTGACCGCGGGCCTGCCCGGCGATCCCCGAACCGTGCTGGTGGCCAAGTCGATGGCCGACGTGCTGCGCGGCGAACGGCTGCTGCGGGACACGCTCCTGGTGGCGTTCCCGCTGTTGGTGGCCCTGCTCGGGGTGGTGGCCTGGCGGGTGGTGGGGGCGACGCTGCGGCCGGTCGAGGCGTTGCGCGCCGGGGCCGAGGAGATCACCCGCAGCGGCCGGTCCGGCGGGCTGCCCGTACCGGCGTGGCATGACGAGATCCACCGGCTGGCCGTGACGTTGAACGGGATGCTGGCCCGCCTGGAGTCGGCGCGGGCCCGGCAACGCGTCTTCATCGCCGACGCGGCGCACGAACTACGCAGCCCGCTGGCGAACATGCGTACCCAGCTTGAGGTCGCCCAGCGGCTCGGTCCGGACACCGACTGGGCGGCCGTGGCCGACGACCTGCTCGCGGACAACGTGCGACTCGGCCGGCTCGTGGACGACCTGCTGCTGCTCGCCCGGTCCGACGACGACACCGCGCGGAACGTGCCGCCCCGACCGGTCGAACTGGGCGCGCTGGTCGCGTCGGTCGCGCAGCCGTATCCGGCGCCCCCGGTCCGGGTCGACCCGCCGGCGGCCCCGCTGTGGACCAGTGGTGACCCGGACGCGCTGCGCCGGATCGTGGCGAACCTGCTGGACAACGCCGTACGGCACGCCGGCAGCCGGGTGACGGTGGCGGTCCGCGCGGAAGGCGCGTACCACCTGCTGACCGTGACCGACGACGGACCCGGCATCCCGGCCGCGGACCGCGAACGGGTCTTCGACCGCTTCACCCGGTTGGACGACGCGCGGGCCCGGGACGCCGGCGGCGCCGGGCTCGGCCTGGCCATCGTCGCCGACCTGGTCCGGCGACACGGCGGGTCCGTCCGCCTGGCCGACGCGGCACCCGGGGTCCGCGCCGAGGTCCGGCTGCCGGCGGTCGAGGCCCCCGCCGAGGTCCGGCTGCCGGCGGTCGGGGTCCGCGCCGAGGTTCGGCTGCCGGCGCCCGCCGGCGACCGGACGGCGCGGGACCGTCCGACGCCGGACGGTCCCGGGCCGGACCGCCCGGCACCCGATCACACCGTGCGCGACGTGCCGGCCTGCGACGCGGCCGGCGGTGCCGCCGTGGACCGGCGGGATCGGGTCGGTCAGCGTCGCCGGGCCGTGCAGACGGGCCGGGACCGGCCCACCGAGTCGGCCGAATAGATCACCCCGACCGTGAAGCAGTAGTCCTGGCTGGCGTTCAGGCCGTACACGGTGAAGTTGTGGCTGCCGGCCGGCAGGTCCTGGAACGCCTGTGGCTGCTGGCCGCGTCGACCGCCGGCGATCACCACCGGCCCCTCGGCGCCCGACGGGTAGGTCCAGGACAGGGTGACGCTGTCGTCGTTGTCGCGCAGCCGTACGTCCGTCGGTGGGGCACCGGGGGCGGCTGTGGCGGTGCCGCCCGGCGTGGGGCTCTGCGCGTTGCCGGGGTCGGAACCGGTCGGGGCCGGCTGGCCGGTGGGGCCGGGGTCGCGCGCCGTGTCGTCCGGGGCGGCCAGGGCGAACCCGACGACCACGGCGACGGCCCCGAGCAGCACCACGAGCGACGCGCCGAGGACGATCGGGAGCATCCGCCGGGTGGGTCCGGCCGGCGGGTGTGGCACGGCGACGGGCAGCCGGGCGGGCCGGCGGACGTCGGGCAGGTGGTGTACCCCGCCGGTACCCGAGCGCAGGCCGGCCCGGGCCGAACGGGCCTCGGTGGGACCGCTGGCGCTGCCGGGTCGCCGGTACCAGCCGGGTCCCTCGGACCAGCCGCCATCCGCCGGCCAACCGGGGGGATCCGCCGGGCCGGCCGGTGCGGCGTCCGTCCCGGCCGGGCCGATCGACCGGGGTACGCCGGCAGCGGCGGAACCTGTGCCGGACGGCGCCCACGACTGGGCGCCGGAGCCCGGATCGGAGTACGACGGTGCTGGGTAGGTCGGATCGCCGTGGGCGAGTTCCCGGTACGGGTCTGCGCCGGCCGGTCCCGGGTACGGGCCGCCATGGGTCGGTTCCGGATACGGGTCTCCGCCAGCCGGTTCCGGATATGCCGGGTCGCCTGGGTGGGCGGCTCCGCCGGAACCGAAACCCTCGCCGTACCCGGATTCGCCGTAATCCGGGTGGTCTCGCTGGTATCCGGTGGAACCGGTCCATTCCGGACCGGCCCAGTCGGGGTCGCCGTGGTCCGGGTCGCCGTGACCGGCCCACTCCCGGCCGACCTGGTCCGGGTCCGCATGGTCGGGTTGGTAACCGGTGACGCCGGTCCATTCCGGATCGATTCCGGCGGGTCCGGCCGGTTCGGTGGTCCCACCGGCGGTCCCGGCCTCCGGCGGCCACCAACGGTCGTCCGCGCTCCCGGTCGGATACGGCTGGGCGTCGAAGTCGTCGGGTGCCGGCTGCCGCGGCGGCGGGACGAAGGTCGAGGTCGCGGACGGGTTGGCCGGCGCGGCGTTGACCGACGGATTGACCGGCGGCGGTGAACTCACCGGGGGCGGCAGGGCCGTCGGGGGTGGGGTCGCCGGTCCGGGACGCTCGGAGGCGGGAATGGTTTCGACCGGGTCGGCCGGCCGGACGGTGTCGGCCGGATCCGTGCGACGGGTGAATTCGGCCGGATCGGCGGACGGGCCGATGTCGGTCGGGTCGGTCGGCTCGGTGAACTCGGCCGAGCTGACGGCGCCGGGCGGTGCGCAGGCGTGGTCGGGGTCGGCGGCGGCCCGGGCCAGGGCGGCCACCTGCTGCGCCAACGGATCGTCCGGGGCCAGATACCGCCGGCACAGCTCCCGGGCCAGCGCCAGATGGTCGTGCGCCTCGGTGAACCGGCCGCAGTCGCGTTCCATGGCGCCGAGCCGGGCCAGCATCTTGATGCCGCTGGGGTGGGCGTCCCCGTACACCTCGCGGTGCAACTCCCAGGCGTCGGCGAGCCGGTCCCGGGCCAGGTCACACTGGCCGAGCGCGTACTCGACGGTGGCCAGGTCGGCGTGCGCCGCCAGCACCCGCAGTGACTCGGGGCCGTCGATCGCGGTCAGCTCGATGATCACGTCTCGGTAGAGCCGGGCGGCCCGGACGTCGCTGCCGACCCGGTGCAGCACCGCGGCCAGGGTGGCGGCGGTGGCCACCGTCCGGGGGTCGCCGGTGCCGAACTGGCGCATGGCCGCCGCGTAGGCGAACGCCGCCCACCCGCGCGCGGCGTGCGGCTCACCGAGCGCGACGAGAATCCGCGCCTGGAGGCCCGCCGCCTCGGTCAGCTCGGGGGTGGCGTTGGCGGGGCTGGGATCGGCGGTGGCCAGCGCCTCGTCCAGCAACTCCTGCGCGCCGGCCAGGTCGCCGTGCGCCACAAGGTCCTGCGCCGCCTGAGTTACTTCACCGTAGCCCGGAGTCACGCCCCATCGTGCTTGGCCGGCGACGGTCAGTACAAGGGTTGGAAGGTCATCAGTTCGGTCATGATGTCGGCAATCCGTCCGACCCGCCCTCGCTGATCCGGCGTGCGGGGTCGACCCGCTCGGGGCTGGACTGGCCGACCGGGTACCGACGTACCCCGGTCAGCTGGTCCGGGCCCACGGCCGGCGGCTACGGTCGGGAGATGGGCATCCACCGACTCAACCATGCCGTGCTCTACGTCCGTGATCTGCGCCGCAGCGTCGAGTTCTACACCGGGGTGCTGGGCTTCCGGCCCGTGCCGATGACGCCCGAGGGCTTCACCGGCGCCGCGTTCCTGCAGGCACCCGACTCCACCAACGACCACGATCTCGGCCTGTTCGAGGTCGGCGCCGCCGCCGGGCCGTCCCCGGCCGGCCGGAGCGCCGTCGGGCTCTACCACCTGGCCTGGGAGGTCGACACCCTCGACGAGCTGGAGCGGGTCGCCCAGCGGCTGACCGAGGTCGGCGCGCTGGCCGGCAGCTCCGACCACGGCACCACCAAGAGCCTCTACGGCAAGGACCCCGACGGGCTCGAGTTCGAGATCGTGTGGCTGGTTCCCGCCGACCGGCTGGACGAGGCGACCCTCGCCGCCCGTCGCCGGATCGGCCGGCTCGACCTGCCGGCCGAGAAGCTCCGCTACGGCGCCCAGACCCGCGGCGGCGTCTGAAAGGAAGGGCACCTTGTTATCGCTTTTTGTATAGCAAGGGCCCCCGCTTAACGCCCCCCGTCGGGGACAGCGGCGGCGTCAAGGTGACAGCGCCGGTCCCGGACCGGTAGAACGACACCATGCCCGGTGCCCCCACCGCTGCCCTGCGGCGCGAACTGCTCGTCCGCTATCTGGATGCCTGGCTGCCCCGGGCCCTGCACCGGTCCCGCCGGCTCACCCTGGTGCAGGCGTACGCCAGCGACGACGCGGGGATCCCGGAGGCGTCCCTCGACGTGCTGGCCGAGTTCGCCGACCGGCTGGGAGGTCGCCGGGTGACCGTGGCGGTCCTCGGGCCCGCGACCGCGGCGGCGGGCCCGACCAGCGGATCGCCGGCCGGTTCGGCGGCGGGGTCTTCGTCGTCGGGGGTTCCGATGGCGACGTCGCTGGCCGAGCGGATTGATCCAGCCCGGCGTGGGGCCGCCCTGCCCGCCGGTACGGCGGTGTTCCCGGTGACCGGCGGTCCGGAGAAGCTGCCCGCAGTGCTCGCCGCTGCCCAGGCGTCCGGCGCGCCGCTGCTGGCGTACCTGGATCTGGCGGCCGCCCCGCCGGCACCGGTGCTCGCCGCCGTGGCCGCCGGCCGCCCCGGCGAGCTGCTGCTCGTCCTCCCCGCCGGTCCGGACGGTCCGGTGCCCGGACCCGGCAGTCCGGGCGGCCCCGCCTCCACATCCGCCGACGCGGGTGGCTCGGCGTCCGACCCCGGCGACGCCGGTGGCCAGGCGCTCGTCTCCGCTGGCCTGGACGGGCTGGCCGACACGCTCGCGGCGGCAGGCTTCCCGCTGGTCACCGGGGTGGAGCTGGTACCCGACGACGGCTCCCCGGCGCAGCTCGTGGTCTTCGCCACCTCGTCCGGGCACGGGCTGGACGCCTTCAAGAACGCGCTCTGGGACGTGGACGAGTACGCCGGGGTGCGGTACCGGGATCCCCACGATCCCGCGGGGCACCTCCTGGACATCTCGCTCACCCCGCACTCCGGGCCGCTGCGCCGGGAACTGCTGACCCGGCTGGTCGAGGGGCCGGCCAGCGTGGTCGAGTTGCGCCGGTTCGCCACAGCGAGGACGGTCTACCGCTCCGCCGACGTGGTGACCGCGCTCACCGCGCTGCTGGCCGCCGGTCAGGTGAGCCGGACGCCCGAGCACGGCCGGCTGGGCGGTGACGTGGTCATTTCCCGTACCGTTCCCTCGTCTCCCTGAACAGCAGCGAGGCGCCGGTGGCCACCACTGCGACGTCGAACAGCATCTGCACGATCACCGTGATCCGGGCGAACTGCCCCTGGGCGGTCACGTCGCCGTACCCGATCGTGGTCAGGGTGGCGAGCGCGAAGTAGAGAGCGTCGACCCGGGTACGCAGCCCGTCGAACTGGCGCGGGTCGCTCAGTTGGATCACGTAGTCCGCGAACGCGAAGATGATCAAGCCGGCCACCAGCGCCACGACCAGTCGTAGCAGATCGTCGCCGCGGCCCTGCCGCTGCTGCCGGCCCAACTGCCGGCGTACCTGCCGGGTGACCAGCAGTCCGATCGCGAGCACCACGAGGCCGGTGGCCACGCCGCGCAGCAGCAGCCTGAGCGGGGACACGTCCGGCCGCAGCGGCACGATGAAGTACACGACGACGATGAGCAGGCAGGTGAGCAGCGCGTGCTGGCGCTCCGTCAGGTGGTGCCGGCGTCGGCCCATCCGTCGATTGTCGGGTTTGTCCCGTTGGGTCGGCGGCGGTTTGCCGGGATGCGTGCAAACGGCGCCGGCAGGGGCCGACGCCGTTCGTCAGGGGTGAAGGTGCGGATCAGGTGCGCGACTTGTCCTGCTTCCACGACATCGGACCGGGCAGGTCGACGCGGTGCGCGCGGGATCGCGAGTTCCAGGACCACCGTCCGATCTTGATACTCCACGAGGAGAAGCCGTTCTCGGTGAAATTGAAGATCAGGGGGCCGATCTTCGTGCGCTTACGGAACATCAGACCCATCGCTGTGCTCCCTTTCGTAGGATTCTCGACCGGGGTGGCCCAGATGTGCCCCGTACGGCTGTTCGGCAAACCCGACGCCGGTCCAGGTCACCGGGCCGCGTGGTCCTGATCGGACGGTCGCGGCCACCCCGGCCGCACGCCGCCGCCCGACCACGGGCCCAGGGCGGCGGGCCCGACACCGGCAGCCGGCTCCGGGCTCGCGGTGGCCGGCCCCGGACCGGCGGGACCCGGCACTGGACCTGCGGCGGCCAACCCCGGCCGGTACGGCGGCGCCCCGGCCCTCGGCTGGAAGCACAGCGCGCGGAAGGCCCCCGGGGTCTGGCCGACCTCCCGGTGGAAGAAGCGGCCGAAGTTCGTCGGCTCGGGGAAGCCCAGCCGGCGGCCGATCTCGGCCACCGGCAGGTCGGTGGCAGCCAGCAGCCGCATCGCCTGCAGCGCCACCCGCGCGTCGATCAGCTGTTTCACGCTGCGGCCGGTCGCGACCAGGCAGGCCCGGGTGAGGGTACGCACCGAGCACCGCAACCGCTCCGCGTAGTCCTCGGCGCGACGGGTCCGGGCGTACGAGCGTTCCAGTTCGTGTCGCAGCCGGCGGTAGGTGTCGGTGGCCGGGTCGGGGGACCGGTCCGTGGCCAGCAGCGCCAGGCGTAGCAGCGGCACCGCGAGCTGGTGGCGCAGCAGGTCGGCGGGCAACCCGCCACCCCGGTGTCGGCGGCAGTCCACCACCAGTTGGCTGATCTCGCTGATCACCGCGTCCTCGTCCTCGCCGGTGAGCTGCCAGTGATCGATGTCGCGGTCGTCCAGGGCGTCCGCCACCTCGGCGAGTCCGGCGGCGGTACGGTCGTCCCAGCACACCACCACGCCTTCGAAGCCGGCCGTGTCCAGGGATCGGATCAGTTGTCCCGGTCTGGCCCGCAGCGCGGTGCCCGGGCGGCACGGGTGGTCACGGAAGTCGATCTCCTGGCTGCCACGTCCGGCCGTGACCAGCAACAGCGCGTTCCGGTCCAGTAGAAAGGGGTACCGGCACCGCGGGTTGGCCTGAAGATCACTCACCGTAGTGGTGCTGATGCCTGAGATGTCGGGCGGGCGAGCGCCGGCACGACCGCCGGCGTGCTGAGCAGGCCGGATCATCCTGCCGACCGTAACCCGCGGTCCGGCGTCGCGCACCTCTGATCGACGGCGCGTCGCCGTAGTCGGTGGTCTGGTGCTGCCGGCCCCACGCCGCCGGCACGTGCCACCGACCTCGCATCGCCGGCCCGTGCGGCCAGCCCCCGCGTCACCGGCACGTGCGGCCGGCGACTACGTTACCGACTGGTAGGACGCTCCCGCGGTCGCCGCGCACGGTGGCCGCCCCGACGCATCAGGGGGTACGCATGCCGGGTCTGTTCGCGGTCGAGGGCAAGACGGTGCTGGTCACCGGCGGTTCGCGGGGGATCGGCCTGATGATCGCGCGAGGATTCGTCGAGGCCGGCGCCAAGGTGATCATCTCGTCCCGGAAGGCGGATGTCTGCGCCGAGGTGGCCGAGCGCCTCTCCGGCGCCGGTCACTGCGAGGCCGTTCCGGCGGACCTGTCCAGCGTCGAGGGCGCGGATCAGCTCGCCGCCGCGGTCCGTGAGCGGGTACCGACGCTGGATGTGCTGGTCAACAACGCCGGGGCGACCTGGGGTGCGCCGCTGGAGGCGTACCCGGAGAGCGCCTTCGACAAGTTGTGGGCGGTCAACGTGAAGGCGGTGTTCCGACTGACCACCGCGCTGCTGCCGGCGCTGCGCGCCGCCGCCACACCGGAGGATCCGGCGCGGGTGATCAACATCGGGTCCATTGACGGGATCCGGGTGCCCTGGATGGAGGTGTACGCCTACTCCGCGACCAAGGCGGCCGTACACATGCTCACCCGCAGCCTCGCCCACCAGCTCGCCCCCGAGCGGATCACCGTGAACGCGATCGCGCCCGGTCCGTTCGAGAGCAAGATGATGGCCTTCGCGCTGGACGACCCGGTCGCCCGCGCCACGATCGAGCATCAGGTGCCGCTCGGCCGGATCGGCCGACCGGACGACATGGCCGGCACCGCCATCTATCTCGCGTCGCGGGCCGGCGCCTACCTCACCGGTGCGGTGATCCCGGTCGACGGCGGGATCACCACGCACGGCTGACGGGCCGACGTCCGCGGATCGGCGGGCGCCCGCCGATCCGCGGCGTTCGCGGGTCGGCCTTGCTCGCGGCCCATCGTGCCGGCAACTCGATGGCGCCGCGTGAGCTCGGTAGATCCATGCGGCGCCGGTGCTTCGTCCCGACCGCTCAGCGCCCCGCCAGTAGTCGGTTCACGGCGGTGTCGACGTCCAGGTGTTCGGCCTCGCGGCCACGCGGAACCACGACGTACGTCCGGCGCAGGAACCGGACCAGCACGCTGCGCGGTACCTCGAACAGGGCGTTGCCGTCGGGTGACGACAGGGCCAGCGCGACGAAGTCGCCGCGCGGTGTGGCCCAGGGCCAGACCCGGACGTCCCCGATGCCGGCCGGTTCGTCCAGCCCTGTCACCAGTAACTCGCGGGCGAAGGACCAGCTTACGGCCTCACCACCGGCAGATTCTGCATGAAATAGGACATGAACCGCATACGGATCAGCGGGGTCGTAACGTAGACTGGCTCGCACCGGCAGTGCGGTGGCGTCAGGCGCCACCAGCCGCAACGACGTCTCGACCTCGACAGTTGTGGGTCGGATGACACTCATGGACGTTCTCCCCCCGGCACCCCTACGGGCTCTGTGCGGCCCGCTTTTCCATACTCAGGTGCGCGTCGTGACTACGCTCCGCCATACGCTGATCTCACCCAGTGGTGGGAAGCAGTTCGGAAACGCCGCTTGAATGGAAGAATTCAGGTAGAGTATCCGATTTGCCCACATGACCGGTCCATGCCGGGGCCGGGATGCTTCAGGCGTCGACTCACTCCGGTAACGTCCAGTCGTCCTTCCGAGTGACGCCCGTGGGGGACACTGGGGGAGTAAATGGCCACGAATGCCTCCTCATTGGAGCAATCCGAGCGGCCATCTCCGGGCGATCCAGCGACCCGGGGTGGTCGGACCGAGCAGGAGATCCAGGTGCCCGAGGACCAGCGCGGACGACAACCGCGTACCGCGGTCCGGAAGCCGGCCGAAGGGGTCAGCCGTCGCTGGCGACGGACCCGCACCACCCTCGACCTGATCCGCGCCAACCCCACCGGCCGGGTTCTGCTGAAGATCGTCGTCGGGCTGGTCGGGGCCCTGGTGGTGGCCGTCGGGGTGGCCCTCATTCCGCTGCCCGGCCCCGGTTGGTTGATCGTCATCGCCGGCCTGGCCATCTGGGCGATCGAGTTCCACTGGGCCCGCCGGCTGCTCGCGTTCACCCGACACAACGTGCTGGCCTGGACCCGGTGGGTGGCCGGCCGATCCTGGCCGGTACGCCTACTGCTGGGCGTCCTGAGCCTGGCGTTCGTCGCCGTGATCGTGTGGACCTCGCTCAGGGTCGGCCTCGGCATCGACCTGCTCGCCCTGGCCCGCGACGCGCTGGCGGCACACTGACCCCCCGGATGTGCACTCGCGGCACCGCATCAGGTAAAGTTCCCCGCGCTGAGGGCGATTAGCTCAGCGGGAGAGCGCTTCGTTCACACCGAAGAGGTCACTGGTTCGATCCCAGTATCGCCCACCATCAGTAAGGCAAGTTCAAGGCCCCTCGTGCGAGGGGCCTTGATTCGTCTCTGCCGGTCAATCGTGGTGTGGGGGCAGCGAAGGATGCGAGCACCCGTCGGTCCCGCTCCGCCGTCGAGTGCGTGTACCGATTGGGAGTTGTTGACGTCTGCTCGTGTCCCATGACCTTCGCCACGTCGTTGATCGGTACACCGTCGGATACGAGCCAGGTGGCCTACGAGTGCCGGAGGTCGTGAAACCGCAGCGCAGTTGGCTGCCCAGCCCGGCTCAGCGATGGCTTCCAGACCCGGCTTCGGAACGTACCCCGCCGGATCGCTTCGCCAGATCCGGTCGTGAAGACGAGGACCTGGTCGTCATCGCGGAATGCGCTGGCGTGCGCGACCAGCAGCTGGACCACGAACGGCGGCAACGGCACAGTACGACGGCCCGCCTTCGACTTCGGATAGGGCTTGATCCTGATGTGGCCAGACACCTCCTCGGCCACGCGCACCACCCGGACCGTACCGTTCACCAGGTCGACGGCATCCCACTGCAAGGCGGCGCACTCTCCCCACCGAAGACCGGTACCAGCGGCAACGGCCACAATGGCTCGGTACCGCTCGGGTACGGCCGCCAGGAGCCGACCAAGTTCATGTCGGGGCAGCACCAGATCATCGGTGTCCGTCCGTCGGTGCGGTGGAAGCCGAACGCCGTCGCACGGGTTGAAGCCGATCAGCCGATCACGAACCGCTGACCGCAGAACCGCCGAGGTAAGCCGATAGCACTCAGCGATAGACGCAAGCGAAAGTCGCTCCCCGAAGCCGGTAATCCACGCCTGCACCGCTGAATGCTCGATGCGGGCCAACGGCAGCGCGCCCCAGCGCGGGATCACATGGTTGCGCATAACCGACGCATCCCGAGCCGCGGTCGTCTTCTCGCAGTTCCGTCCGGCGAGCCATCGGGCGGCGTAGTCCCCGAAGCGGAGCCGGCCGGCGTCGGGGGCGACGTAGGTGCCGCGGTTGAGGGCTGATTCGACTTCGGTGAGGAAGGCGTTGGCATCCCGCTTGATCCGAAAGGTCTTGGAGCGCTGTTTCCCTGCCGGGTCGTACCAGCAGGCTCGGTGTCGACCGGCCGGAGTCTTGCGGACGAATCCCATCAGGTCCAGCCCTCCAGGTCGTCGGCCGCGGGGTCGCCGCCGCCTTACAACCAGGAGTGGAAGCGTTTCTTGGGGATGACCCAGCGGCTGCCGAGTTTGCGGGCGGTTATCTCGCCCTCGCGAACCAGGGCGTAGGTACTGCCGAGAGACAGCGACAGCAGCCGGGCGACCTCGCGGACGGTGTAGACGGCCCGGCTCACCAACAACCTCCATTTTGTGAGTCGTGTTCGTCGGTAGTTCGGGTTGGGTGTCGGGATGGAGATCATTCCGGCGCTGCTGCCGCATCTGACTGGCCTGCGGTTGGAAGCGGTGGTGGTCCGGGGCGTCGGGGTCAGGATCGATGCGGCGACACAGACCGTGCGGGCGCGGTGTGGCACCTGCAGCACCTGGTCGACCACCGTGCATGGCCGCTATGTGCGGCGGCTGACCGATGTCAGGTTGGGTGGTCACGAGGTGCTGGTCCCGTTGACGGTCCGCCGATTCACATGCATGAACCTCCTCCGCAAACGCGTCCTGACCAACTCGTCAGCCGCCACCGAGATCAATCACAAAATCTGTGCCAGAGCCAGTTTTCCCTACCTTGTTGATCGTCCGGGCTGTCGTACTGTCCGGACAGCCGGGAGCACCGGGGCATGGCTTCCAGTTTTCTGCCGTTGATGGCTTCGCCTGATTGGCCACCCCGGTGCTCTACGACGTCTTGACCGCTGATTGAGATCTGCGACATCGATCGCTGTGTAGGGAATGGACGGCGAGTGCGTCGACGGCATGCCGATCACGAGCAGGGAGAGGGCTGGATGCAGCAGGTCGAGCAAGCATGGGCCGGGATCGACGCCGGTAAGGGCCATCACCACTTGGTGTTCATCGACAGCGAAGGGCGCCGGCTGCTGTCGCGGCGGATGTCCAACGATGAACCCGCGTTGGCTGCGGTGATCACGGCAGTCCTCGCCCGAGCGGAGAAGGTGACCTGGGCCATCGACCTGGTCGACGGTCCGGCCGCTCTTGCCATCATGCTTCTGCTCGAGCGTGGCCAGCGGGTCCTTTACCTGCCAGGCGTGGCAGTGAGCCATTTTCATCGTGGGTGGCGGGCGTCTTCGGCGGTTTGGAGGACGAGGATGGCCTGTACGATCGCGGTGGCTCGGCGGGGGCAGCAGCGGAGCTTGGTCAGGATTTTCCAGGTC
>NZ_JBTIXF010000033.1:0-69824 GCF_055793945.1 Plantactinospora sp. A48
ACGCCAACGGCCCGGTCGCCCTCGGGTACCTCTTCGTGGCGGTGATCTGCGCGGCCTTCGCCCTCGCCAAGATCCCACCACGCGAACCCGACAGCACCGAACCCGGCGGTGCCGAACCGGTCGGTGCCGAACCGGTCGGTGCCGAACCGGTCGGTGCCGAACCCGACGGTGCCGAGCCGGCCGGCGTCGAGGCTGGGGGCAGCCCCCGCGAGACCGCTCCGGCGGCTTCGTAGGGACGCCGGGAATCCCGTGGGGACGCCGAGCATGCAGATCAATCGTCCGGAGGTCGTCGCCGAGGTGGCGGCGGCCTTCGCCGACTACGAGAAGGTACTGGTGGCGGGCGACGTCGACCTGATCGTCGGCCACTTCTGGGAGTCCGACGAGCCGGTCCGCTTCGGTGTGGCCGACCAGCAGGTCGGCCACATCGAGCAACGGGCGTGGCGGCGGGCGCAGCCGCCACTGCCTCCCGGACGCCAGTTGTGGGACACCCGGATCACCACCTTCGGTACCGACCATGCCGTGGTCACCACGCTGTTCGGCTATCCCGGCCGGGCCCTGGTCGGCCGCCAGTCCCAGACCTGGGTACGCCTCCCCGAGGGCTGGCGGATCGTCAGCGCCCACGTCTCCGAGATCCCACAGCCGAACGGATGAGCCGGTCCGCCCACGGTGTGCGCCGCCGTTTGCCGGTGTGCACCGGTGCGGCGGCGGGCCGCCGTGGCGTGGTTCCGAAAGATCCGCGCCGGTGGTGGGTGTGCGCCCGGCGGCGGGTGGGTAGGTCGCGGGCATGGCACAGCCCGAGGTCGTCGACCGCGAGGTCGGCTATACCGGAAAGATCATCAGGGTACGCCGGGACACCCTGCGCGACGGCGACGGCAACACCATGGTCCGGGAGGTCGTCGAGCACGCCGACTCGGTGGCCGTGGTCGCGCTCGACGACGCCGGTCGGGTACTGCTGGTCCGGCAGTACCGGCACCCGGTCGGCGAGGTGCTGCTGGAACTGCCCGCCGGCCTGCTCGACCGGGAGGACGAGGCGGCGCTCGCGGCGGCCCGCCGCGAACTCGCCGAGGAGACCGGGATGGCCGCCGACACCTGGCACACCCTGGTCGACCTGCACACCAGCCCGGGTATGACCGGCGAGCGGGTCCGGGTCTACCTGGCCCGGGACCTTCAGCCGGCGACCGGCGAGCAGCACCGGGACCCCGACGAGCGGGACCTCCGCACCGAGTGGCTGGCCCTGGACGAGGCGGTCCGGCGGGTCCGCGCGGGCGGGATCACGAACGCGCTGGCCGTGGCAGGGCTGCTCGCGGCGCTCCTGGCCCGCCAGGGCGACTTCCGGGACGTACGCCCGGCGGAGTGATCGGCCCCGGCGGCCGGGCCGCTGCCTCAGGCACTCGGGGGCGGCCCGAATGACCCTCGGCAGCAACGTACGAGTTCCCGTACCGCCGGACTGTCCGTGGCCCGCCAGACCAGGGTGAGCACCGCTGGCGTGTCGAGATCGTCGATCGGCAGGGCCCTGAGCCGGCCCGGCTGACCGGCCACGATGGACGCGCTGAGGACGGCCACGCCAAGCCCGCGCAGCGCGAGGTCGGCCACCGCGTCGGGAGCGCTCGCCTCCAGCGCGACCCGTGGCGTCAGCCCCCGGTCCGCGCAGGCCCGGTCGAGCACCGCGCGGATTCCGGTGCCGGGCGGCAGGCAGATCAGCGGCTCCGCGACCAGCTCGGCCAGCGACACCCCCGATCGCCCGGCCAGCGGATGGTCGACCGGTATCCCCGCGACCAGCGGCTCGGTCACGATCGGCAGCGCGGCCAGCCCGGCGGGCGCCGCGCCGGCCGCACCCACCAGCGCCAGATCCGTCGCCCCGCCACGAACGGCCTCGGTCAGCCGGTCGGAGTCCGCCTCGTACAGGCTGATCTGGACGCCCGGGTGCCCGGAGTGGAACGCGGCCAGCGCGTCGAACAGCGGCCGGACGGTGCAGCCCGTCACCATGCCGACCACGACCCGCCCCCGGACCAGGCCGGTGATCTCGTCCACCGCCTGGCGTAGTTCCCGGACCGCCGCGAGGGCGGCGCGAGCCTGGACCAGGGCGGCCCGGCCGGCGGCGGTCGGAGTGGCGGACCGGCCGGAGCGGTCCAGCAGGGTGGCGCCAAGCTCCCGTTCGAGCTGGCGGATCTGCGCGCTGACCCCGGACTGGCTGATCCGGACCCGTTCGGCGGCCCTGGTGAAGCTCGCCTCCTCGACCACCGCGACCAGATACTCCAGTTGGCGCAGTTCCATAACTGATAATTCTAGCTCTCTGAAGATCTAGCTGTTGGACTTCTTGGTGGCTCGGGGACAGGCTGGACCGGACGGACACCCGAAACGGAGGCATCATGAGCAACCCCGAAAAGGCATTCCGACCCGAGGATCTGACCCGGCTCTTCGTCGAGCGGGCCAACGCCGGTGACGCGGCCGGCCTCGCGGCCCTCTACGAGCCGGACGCGGTCATGGCCTACCCGCCCGGCCGGCAGACCGTTGGCCGGGCGGCGATCCAGGCACTCTGGGAGTCGGTGCTGGCCAACCGGCCCCACTTCGAGCCCGAGTCACCGTTGCCGACGCTGGTCAGCGGCGACATCGCGCTGACCTCGACGGCGCCGAAGGACGACGCCGGCGCTCGCGCCCAGGTCGTACGCCGACAGCCGGACGGCAGCTGGCTACGGTTGCTCGACCTGCCCGAGTTCGCCTCAGCCCCCGACCCCAGCTAGGCCAGGCCGGATGCCGCCCGACCGGGGCGATTGCCGCCCGACCGGGGCGGATGCCACCCGACCGGGGCGGATGGCTCAGGGGGCCGGTTGTTCCCGCCGGTCTCGGGATGTTCCCAACCGGGCGGGTGCCGGCCGGCGGGCGGGTGCCGGCCGGCGGCCGGCCGGACCGGTTCGGTCAGGGCAGGGCCAGCACCTCACGGGCGATCAGTTCCGGATGGGACAGGAACGGGTGGTGCCCGGTGGGCAGCTCGACGGTCCGGCTCGCGCGTCGGGCCAGCCGGCGTTGCAGGTCCGGCGGCGTCGCCCGATCACCGGCGCAGACCAGATACGTCGAGGGCACCTCGTGCCAGCCGGCCCGGTCCACCGGTGTGGTGGTCACCGCCGCGCACTGCCGGGTGGTCCGGGCCATCGCCCCGGTCACCGCGGCCGGGTCACAGTCGTACAGGAACAGCTCGCGCAGCGATTCGGACCGTACCCCGAACGTCCCGTCCGGGGCGAAGTCCAGGTACGGCGCCGGAGTGCCGGGACCGAAGTCGGCCAGTGACTCCCCCGGCTCGGGCAGGAAGGACGCCACGTACACCAACCGGCTCGCGCCCGTCGCCCCGCTGATGCTGGCATCGGTCATGGCGGAGTCGGCGGTGTCGGCCACGGCGGCGCTGACAGCACCGGTCGCGGTGGCGGCGGTGGCCACGATGCCGCCGTACGAGTGCGCGACCACCACAGCCGGTCCGACCTCGGCCAGTACCCGCCGGGTCTCCGCGACATCCTCGGCCAGGCCGGGCCCGGCGGCGTCGGGCCGTCGCCCGGTCTCGCCGCAACTCGGCAACCGGACGGCAGTGCTGCGTACGCCGTGAACGGCCAGCAGATCGGCGACCCGCGACCACCACCACGCGCCATCCCGGACGCAGGCGCCGTGGATGAAGACGACCTCTGTCCCGGCCACGCCACCGACGTTGTCCATGCCACCGACGTTGTCCACGCCACCGACGTTGTCCATGCCATCGACGTTAGACGTACCGTTTGTTACGTGAAAAACTCGGGCCGGTGGGACGCCATCCGCAGCCGGAGATCCGGGCCCGACTGCTCGACGGTTGCGTCGAGCACCTGCTGACCCACGGCCTGCCGGTCGGGCCGCTGAGCCGGGTGGCCCAGGCGCTGGGCACCAGCCCACGCATGTTGATCTACCACTTCGGAACCAAGGACCGGATGGTCGCCGCCGCGCTGATCGAGGCCCGCCGCCGCCAGCGGGAGCTGTTCGACGCGGCGTTGCGACACCGTACGGCCGAGGACTACGTCGACACCCTGGTCCGGGCCTGGTCCACCCTGGACGGCACACCCGCTCGCCGGTACGTCCGGCTGTTCAGTGCGGTCCATGCGCTGCCACCGGGTTCGACGCCCTGGCGCGACTTTCCCGAGCTGGCCGTGCGCGACTGGCTGCCGACCATCGCAGCCGGGCTGCGCGCGGACGGTCACGCCGGACCGGACGCGCTCGCCACCCTGGTGCTGGCCGTCTTCCGGGGCCTCCTGCTGGACCAGCGGGTCACCGGCGAGCGGGACCGGACCACCGCCGCGTACCACGCCTTCACCGCCCTGCTCCGAGCCGGCCGGCGGGGTTGAGCCCAGGCACCACCGCGCCGACCACGCTCACAGCCGGCACGCTCACGGCCGGCGCGCTCACAGCCAGAAGGTGTCGTGCTTGAGGAAGAACTCGGTGCGTTCCTCCTCGCTCTTGCCGGCCAGGTCGATGATGCCCTCGAAGTAGCTCTCCCGAGGCGCCCCGGGGGAGAAATGCAGCAGCATCGACGCGGGCTCGCCGGACTCGTTGCGGAACCCGTGCGCCCCACCCTCCGGTACGTGGACGAAATCCCCAGGTCGGGTGTCGATCCATCGGGTCCCGTCGTAGATGCGCACCGATCCGGAAAGGATGTAGAACGACTCGGAGATCGACCGGTGGAAGTGTGGAGCCGGGCCGCTCGGCTCCGGCCCCATCTCCCAGCGGTAGAGCCCGAACTGGCCGTTGGTGGTCGCCCCGGTGGCCAGGTAGTGGGCGGTGTTGCCGGACGGATAGGTCAGTTCTGGCGCGGCGTCGGCGGCCCGGTAGGTGGCGCTCTTCTCGCCCAGGGTGCCCTGGTAGCGGGGTGGTGGGTAGGTCACTCGATCGCACTCTTTCGGCTCGGCTGACAACTCGGTTCGGCTGACAACTCGGTTCGGCTGACGGATCAGCACCCGTCGGCGCGGCTGACGGATCAGCGCCCACCGTACCGACGACCCCCGACAAGCCGGTCCGCCTGCGCCGGAGCCGCGCCGGCGGTGAGGCGTTAACCGGGGACCCTTTCTCTACGAAAAGCGATAAGAAGGTGCCCTTCCTTTACCGGGTGGCGAGGCCGACCAGTTCGACCACCGAGGCCGCCACCGGCGGTCGGTCGGCGGCACTCAGACAGTCGGAGTAGGAAACCTTGGTCGAGCCGGTGGTCACGACCCACTGGTACGCGTCGGCGCAGCCCTGCCGGACGTGCGCGCCCGCCTCCCTGGCCAGCCGTGGGTCGGCCAACAGCGTCGACAGCCGGGACCGCTGGTCGGTGGTCAGCCGGCCGGACTGTCGGGATCCCGACCCATCCCGGTTCCAACTGCCGTCGGCGCGTACCGAGATCGTCTCCGTGGTCCCCGCGAAGCCACCACTGCGGGTGACCATGACGGATCGGGCCGGGTTGGCCCGGGTCGCGTTCGGGGTGGGAACGGGCGGCGTGGCCGAGGCCGTCGGCGCGGTGGGACCGGACGACGGGGACACAGCCAGGCTCGATGCCGCGGCCGAGGTACTGGTGGCCGGGGCGCCGGTGGCCGAGGGGGTGGGGTCGGAGGATCCGCAGGCCGTCAACACCGCTACCAGCAGTGGCAGGCCGGCGATGGCGCTCGCTCTTCTCATGCGGGGTGAGACGCCGACGGCGCGGCGACGGTTCCGCCGGGTGAACACGGTGACGGCGGGAGCACACCCATCGGGCGAACAGGACCATTGCCAACAACAGCGGTGGATCGCTCCCGACGCGCCCGAACACGGAGCCGGCTCGCGCGACTACTCACTGGTGAGATGCGATCGTCAACCGATCTGGTGTGTCGGCTTCTGTCACCGCAACATCTGAGGATGTCATATCGACGATGAGAAATTCACCTCTTATGTTTTCCCGCCGATCTGACTATATGTACAGGGGTGACTACCGTCACGCCACCCCCACCAGGAGGGCACGTGAACAGATCCCTCGCCGTAGCCAGCGCCGCCGTACTCATCAGCGGTGCGCTGGCCGGCGTCGCCCCGGCCGCCTCGGCGGCACCCACCACACCCTCGCCCGCCCCGTCCGCCGTGGCGCGGGCCGGCAACCTGCTGGCCAGCAACCCCGGCGCGGTCCAGGGCACCGCGGCCGACTCGTACCAGGTCTACAGCACCAAGGTGGACCCGAACGGCGCGGCGCACGTCCGCTACACCCGCGCCTACCACGGGCTGCGGGTCAGCGGCGGTGACTTCGTCGTACACACCACCCCCACCGGCGGGTACGCGGGCGTTTCGAGCGGCCTGGCCGCGCCGCTCACCCTGAGCACCACGGCGAAGGTCGGCACCACCGCCGCGCAGAAGACGGCCAGGGCACACTTCTCCGGCAAGATCACTTCGACCGGCGCGCCCGAGCTGTTCGTCGACGCGTCCTCCGGGCGTGGCCGACTGGCCTGGGAAACCGTGGTCAAGGGCTGGGCGAAGGACGGCCAGACGCCGTCCCGACTGCACGTGATCAGCGACGCCACCACCGGGGCGTTCATCGGGGCGCACGACGAGATCGAGACCGTCGCGGGCACCGGGACCGGCATCTTCACCGGCACGGTGAGCATCGACACCACGCTCTCCGGCTCGACGTACTCGATGGTGGACCCGTCGCACGGCAACGGCCGCACCTGCGACCTGAACAACACCACCGGTTCGAGCTGCACCACGTTCACCGACGCGGACAACGTGTGGGGCACCGGCAACAACTCCAACCGGCAGTCCGCCGCGGTCGACGCGCACTTCGGCGCGGCCAAGACGTTCGACTACTTCAAGAACGTCCACGGCCGCAACGGCATCTTCGGCAACGGCACCGGGGTGCCCAGCCGGGTCCACTACGGCAGCAACTACGTCAACGCCTTCTGGGACGGGGCCCAGATGACGTACGGCGACGGTTCCGGCAACGCCAAGCCGCTGGTCGAGCTGGACGTCGCCGGCCACGAGATGAGCCACGGCGTGACCGAGAACGTGGTCTCGGGCGGCCTGAGCTACTCGGGTGAGTCCGGTGGTCTCAACGAGTCCACCAGCGACATCTTCGGCAACATGGTCGAGTTCTACGCCAACGCCCCGTCGGACCCGGGCGACTACCAGGTCGGCGAGAAGATCGACATCAACGGCAACGGTACGCCGCTGCGGTACATGTACAACCCGTCGTTGGACGGCCGGTCCGACAGCTGCTGGTCCACCGGCACCAAGAGCAAGGACGTCCACTACTCGTCGGGTGTCGGCAACCACTTCTACTTCAACCTCGCCGAGGGCACCGGCTCCACCGCGTACGGCACCTCGCCGGTCTGCGGTTCGGCGCCGGCGGTCACCGGCATCGGCCGGGCCAAGGCCGAGAAGATCTGGTTCCGGGCCCTCGACGCCTACTTCACGTCGAACACCTCGTACGTCAACACGACCACCCCGGCCAACACCGCGCGGGCCTACAGCCTGCGGGCGGCCACCGACCTGTACGGCAGTTGCAGCACCGAGTACAAGGCGGTGCAGGCGGCCTGGACCGCGGTGAACGTGGCCGGCAGCGACGCGCCGTGTGGCTCGACCGGCAACGACTTCTCGGTCTCGACCTCGCCGTCCGCCGGCTCGGTCAACCCGGGCAGCGCGGTCTCCACCACCGTCGCCACCGCCGTCACCAGCGGCTCGGCGCAGACGATCACGCTCTCGGCGAGCGGCCTGCCGAGCGGTGCGACCGCCTCGTTCAGCCCCGCCTCGGTGACCGCGGGCGGCTCGTCCACGCTCACCATCAGCACCTCGGCGTCCACGGCACCGGGGACGTACCCCGTCACCATCACCGGTACGGGCGCCTCGGCCACGCACACCACCACGTACACGTTGACCGTCAACGGGTCGGGTGGCTGCACCGGAACGGGTCAGAAGCTCGGCAACCCCGGCTTCGAATCCGGGACCTCGCCCTGGGCTGGCGACACCGGCACGATCGGCTCGTACAGCGGGCAGACGGCCCACTCCGGAACCCGGTTCTCCTGGCTGAACGGGTACGGCTACTCCGCGACGGAGGCGATCCAGCAGCAGGTCAGCCTGCCCAGCGGCTGCTCGTCGTACAACTTCAGTTTCTGGTTGCACATCGACAGCACCGAGACGACCACCTCCGTCGCGTACGACACGCTGAAGGTTCAGGTGCTCAACTCGAGCGGCACGGTGGTGGCCACCCTGGCCACGTACTCGAACCTCAACAAGGCCAGCGGCTACCAGC
This sequence comes from Plantactinospora sp. A48, assembly GCF_055793945.1. NCBI lineage: Bacteria > Bacillati > Actinomycetota > Actinomycetes > Micromonosporales > Micromonosporaceae > Plantactinospora > Plantactinospora sp. A48. Next base: position 8,258 of record NZ_JBTIXF010000033.1, read on the forward strand.
AGCGGTCCTTCTCGCTCGCGGCCTACGCCGGGCAGACGATCAGCGTGAAGTTCCTCGGCGCTGAGGACTCCTCCCTGCAGACCTCGTTCGTGCTCGACGACACGGCGATCGACGTCTCCTGACAGCACCACCAGCACCGGCCGGCGGTCGCCCTTCGCGGGGCGGCCGCCGGTCGCTCGTCTCGGGGCCGGTCGCTCGTCTCGGGGCCGGTCGTTCGTCTCGGGGCCGGTCGTTCGTCTCGGGGCCGGTCGTTCGTCTCGGGGCCGGTCGTTCGTCTCGGGGCCGGTCGCGTCCGAACGGTGGAGGAGGAGACCATCCCGCCGTGCGGTCAAACGCCGGACGGGTACGTCTCCAGTTCCCCGACGGTGGTCCGGGCGGCCAGCGGGTGCAGTGCGGTGCTCTGGTCGCACCAGATGAAGGCGTCGTACCGGTCGAGCATCCGGCTGGGCACGTAGTTGCCCCACGCCTCGAACGACGGGTCGTAGACGACGCCGATGGCCCGGTGGTCGAGCGGCTCGGCGAGCCATCCTGACCCGTCGCGGTCCGCCGCGTCGAACACCAGCAGCGCCCGCTCGGGCAACCGGTCGTGCATCCGCTGCTCGACCGAGCCGGGGCGGGCCGGCGGCACCGTCATGACCTCGGCCGGCGCTCCCCAGCGCGGACCGGCGACGACCGTGCCGGTGAACGTGCCGAAGCCCACGAGCACGACCTCGTCGTCGCCGTACCGCTCCCGGGCGAGCTGGCCGAGGTTCACCATGCCGGCGTCGGCCATGTCGGTGGCCCGGGCGTCGCCCACATGCGTGTTGTGGGCCCAGACCACCGCGCGGGACTGCGGACCGTACCGGTCCAGCAGCCGGTCCAACGTGTCCGTCATGTGCGTGTCCCGGACGTTCCACGATCGAGGGCCACCGGTCACCATCGCGTGGTAGTACTCCTCCGCGCCGGCCACCACCTCGGCGTTCTGCCAGGCCGAGAACCGGTCCGGTCCGTCCTCGGCGGCCCGCTCCCGCATCCGGGTGAGCAACCCGACCACCTCGTCGGTGCACCGGGCGTCGACAAACCGGCTGGCCGAGGCGTACTGCTCGATCTTCCGGCCGTACGGCTCGAAGCACCGGTACGCGGCCTCGGCCACCGGCAGCGACTCGGGATCCTCCGCGCGCAGGTACTCCACGATCACCTGCATGGATTCCCAGAGGCTGTAGACGTCTAGTCCGTGGAAACCGACCCGCTCCGCCGGCTGCCGATCCAGGTTCACCGTACGCAGCCAGCGCCCGAACCGGGTCACCTCGGCGTTCGCCCACATCCAGGTCGGCCACCGTTCGAAGCGACGCAGCGCCGCCCGGGGGTCCGGGTCACCGCCGGACGCGGCCGTCACGGCGGCGTGCACCCGGTCGCAGTCCGGCCAGTCCCCCTCCACCGCGACGAAGGAGAAGCCCCGCTCCGCGATCAATCGGCGGGTGAGCTGTTCCCGGAGCCGGTAGAAGTCGTAGGTGCCGTGACTGGCCTCACCGATCATCACAATTCGGGCGGCGCCAACGCGTTCCAGCAATGAATCGAAGTCGCCCGGTCCCCCGAGCCGGCGCTCCAGCATGACCTGCGGCTACCCCCGGGGCCAGATCGGCAAACCCGGCCGCGCCGGGTGTGCCATCCCCGTTTGCGGGTAGCCGCAGGTCATGGCCGTCAACGTCACACAATTGCAGGACTACCTCGAAGGGCTCGATTTTCCGGTTTCCCGGGAGGACGTGGTCCGCCGGGCCCAGGAGAACGGCGCCAGTACCGCCGTACTGCAACTGCTCCGCTCGCTGCCCGTCGAGGAGTTCGACTCACCGACCGAGGTCGGCGAGTCATTGAGCACCCTCGCCTGAGAGTGAAAGGAAGGGCACCTTCTTATCGCTTTTTGTATAGGAAGGGCCCCTTCTTAACGGGTGGCGGCACTCGGCCTTACCGGGTGGCGGCAGTCAGCGCAGCAGCCGGTGCAGTGCGAGCCACTGCTCCGGCCAGACCAGGCCGACCGGGACGTCCCGGTCCAGCCGCGCGGCCCGGAACGCGCCGTCCACCCGGCGCACCGGGTGGTGCCGCCGCAGCGAGGCGTGCAGCGATCCGCCGGCTCCACCGAACCCGATCTCCACCAACCGTCGGTACGCCGGCAACTGCTCGACGGGCAGCAGCGGCGCCGGCCGCCGGTCCAGCCGCAGGATGCCGGCGTCCACCCGGGGCACCGGACGGAACGCCGAGCGCGGCACCCGACCTGCCAGCCGCCAGTGGTACGCCGGCCAGGTCGCGACCGTCAGCCGGCTCCACCGGCCAAAGTCGCCGGTACGCTTGCGCGCGTACTCCAGTTGGGTGAGCAGCGTCGCGGACCGTAACGGCGGCGCGGCGAGACACCACTCGACCACCCGGGCGGTGAGTGCCCACGGGATGTTGCCGACCACCGCGAACGGCTCGGTCGGACAGCGGGTACCGAGGAAGTCCTCCGGGTGGCACTCCACCCTCGGCAGGTCCACGCAGACCACCGCGAGCTGTGCGGCCAGCCACGGGTCCACCTCGTACGCGTGGATCCGGCAGCCGGCGGCGGCGAGCGCTCTGGTCAGGACGCCGCGACCGGCGCCGACCTCAAGCACCAGGTCGTCGGGGCCCGGCCGGGCGGCCCGGCTGATCCGGCGCACGGCGGCCGGGTCGGCGAGGAAGTTCTGCGAGAGCACCCGACGGGAGCGGTCGCGTTCGGTACGGGAAGGGCGACGGGGTTGGCGGGAAGCCACGGCTGAGGTCCTGTCTGCCGCCGTGGAGTCGGCGGCGGAACGGGACAGGCGCGGGCGCGCGGGACCGGACTCCGGGCGGAATCGCCACGGACGTCGGCGGGTGGGACCTGGGGATTGTGAACGCGGCGCGGGCCTGTCGAGTGGGTCGGACTCGTCAGTGCCCCGGCTGGCGTGGCGTCGGGCGCGGAACCTCGCTCAGTTGGCGGGCGCGGCCCGGCGAGCGGCCGGGGCGGTACGCCGGCTCCACGGGCGGGCCACCCAACGGCAGCCCACGGCGGCCGGCGTACCGGCGCCGTTGATCAGAGCGTGTGTCACGGCCGGGACGCTACCGCAGGACGCACGGGCTCGCATCGCATTTCGGCGGGAGTTAAGAAGGGGCCCTTCCTATACCGAAAGCGATAACAAGGTGCCCTTCCTTACAGCAGGACGGTGCGGGCCTCGTTGATGGCGGTCTGCGCGGCGGCGAGCACGGCGACCACATCCCGGCCGAACCGTACGTCGACCGCGTGCTCCCGGCTACCCGAGTCGACCTGCTCGACCAACTGGTCGATGGCCCGGCCGAGCGCGTCGACCGCCGTGGCCGCGCCGTGCGGCGTCTCGGTCCGCCCGGTCGCGCCGAAGAAGACGACCTCGTTGCTGAGCGCGGCGAGCGGCGCGTCCAGGGTCAGCGACACCGTGCTGACCGCGCCCGACTCGTGGGTCAGCAGCAGATCCACCAGCCCAAGTGGCCCGGCCACGGCAGCCACCCGGGCCACCGGGCCGAGCACCGGCATCAGCAGCGAGAGCGCGTGCGGGCCGATGTCCCACAGCGCGCCGTGCTCCTGCCGCCAGCGGGAGTCGCCGTACGGGCTGCCGGGCTGGTAGATGGACGCGTGCATGGTGACCCGCGCGGCGTGCCAGTCCCCGGTGGCCGCCGCGGTGGCCAGGTGCGCCGAGACGTTCTCCTGGAAACGGTTGGTGAAGAAGACCACCGATGCCACCCCGGCCTGCTCGGCGGCGGCCAGCACCCGGTCGGCGTCGGGCAGGCTGAGCGCCAACGGCTTGTCCAGCAGCAGATGACGGCCGGCTGTCGCGGCGGCCACGGCGATCCCGGCCTGCACGTCCGGCGGTAGCGCCACCGCGGCCACGTCGATGGCTTCGATCAGGGCGTCCGACGAGTCGAACGCCTCCACGCCGTACCGGTCGGCGAGCGCGTGTGCCTTCGCCGGGTTCCGGCCCCACACCCCGGCCAGCCGCGCCCGGGGATGTGCCGCGATCGCCGCGGCGTGCGTCTCGGCCGCCCAGTGCCCGGTCCCGAAGACTCCGAAGTTCAGCACGAAAGGGTCCCTTCCGGTCGGTTGTGGCCGAGGCCGATCACCGGCCGCACGGGCCGCGACGGCCGCCCCGGAACCGTCCTACCTGCGGGTTCTCCCCCACCGGCGGCCGGACCGGTCGGCCTGGGCCAGCGTATCCTGGGCGAGCTGGGCCTCGGCGGCCGACTGGACGGCCTCGGTCAACAACGCCTCGGCGGCGACCTCCGCCACCCGGGCTTCCTGGTCCGCCCGACGCAGGTCCGCGACGGCCCGGTCGTACGCCCGGCGCGCGACCGTGGACTCCCGCTGCAACCGGTCGGCGGCCCACTCCCGTTCCTCCTGGTCGGGGTCGTGATCACCGGTGAGCCGCCAGACCTCGCGCAACTCCCGGACCGAGATGTCACCCCGGCGGTACGCCGACAGCGCCGCCCGGGACACCTCGCGTTCCCGCTCGGGGTCGGTGCCCACCCCGGCCAGCGCTGGCCGCTCCGCCCGCCCGTCGACCACGTCGCGGTACGCCCGTTCGTACGCCCGCTCGGCCCGCTCCTGCGTGTCCCACGCCTCGTCCCGGGTCCGTTGCGCGGCCGCCACCCGGTCCGCCGCCTCGGCCGCGACCGCCGCCGCCCGCCGCGCGTCGTCCTGAACCGTGGCCGCGTGCGCCGCCAGTTCGGCCGCCTCGGCTGTCAACCCGGCGAGGTCCACGCCCGCTCCGGCCGGCCGTTCCACCAGGACGGCGAGGCCGGTCAGCCCCAGGACCACCACCCCGCCGACGATCGACAGCACCCAGATGCTCGCTGTGCCCACGACGCTGATTCCTCCCCCGGCCGAGAGGTCCCAAACACGATGATGATAGACGCCGATGTATGGCGGGAGCCATGACGTCGACCGGCGGGGCCGGGACGTCGACCGGCGTGGTCCGCGACCGCCCGGCCCGGACCGGTCAGTACGCTGATCCGGTGATCGACCCTGACAGCGCAGGTGTGCGGTGACCGCCGACGCCTCGCCGGTAACCGGCCTCGCAGCGACCGTACCGATCGTCCTGTCGCTCGTACTCGCTGCCTGGAGCCTGCTGGCCACGGTGCGGAACCGGCCGCCGGACCGCTGGCAACTGCTCGGCCTGGGCCTGGTCGAGGTGGCTCTGGTGGTGCTCACCGTGCTCGCGGTGGTGGCGCTCGGCGGCGGTGACCGGCCGGCGGAGCCGGGTGTCTTCGCCGGATATCTCGTCACGCTGGTCTGCCTGCCGCCGCTGGCCGGCGTGCTGGCCCGGATGGAGCCCACCCGCTGGGGATCGGTGATCGTCACGGTGGTCTGTCTGGTGATTCCCGTGGTCGTGGTACGGCTCCAGCAGACCTGGCAGGTGGCCGGTGGCTGAGCCGGCTGGCGGCCCGCAACAACGACCGGCTACAACCGACGGGCCGCCGGCCGGCCCGTCCGACAGCCCGCGGCCCCGGCCGATCAACAGCGGGCCGGGCCGGGTGCTGATCGCGGTCTACCTGCTCTTCGCGATCGCCTCGACCTCCCGGGCGGGCTACCAGCTGGCCGTCAAATTCTCCGAGGCGCCGGTCGCGTACCTGCTCTCCGCCCTGGCCGCGGTGATCTACATCCTGGCCACCATCGGTCTGGCCCGGGGCGGCAGCGGCGGCCGGCGGACCGCGCTGGTCTGCTGCTCGGCGGAGTTCCTCGGCGTGGTGGCGGTCGGGGTGGTCAGCCTGGTCGACCCCGAACTGTTTCCCCAGGACACGGTCTGGTCGCGGTTCGGCCAGGGCTACGGGTACGTCCCGCTGGTGCTGCCGCTGCTCGGCCTGCTCTGGCTGCGGCGCACCCGCCCCCGGCCCTCATCCGCCAGCCCGCCCGCCGCGTAGCCCGCTCAGCTCCTCGGGCCGGCCGGGCCGTCGATCCTCTCGGTGAGTGACGACAGCCGCTCGAAGGGATTGTCACGGTGCGTGGTGTCTGCTGCGGCTTGGGGCGGCCGGGAGTGGAACCGGGGTCGGGCCGCTTTGCAATGCTTCCCTGACGGCTACACCGCCTCTGAACTGCGGTGATGCCGAAAGGGACCGCGATGGCTCCGGTGTGTGGCGTCCGACGCGGGATGACGCTACGTGCCTGTCGCCTGGAGGGAAGCATTGCAAAGTCTGTCGGGAGGAGTCCCGCGGCACCGGACGGTTGTCACTAAGGGTAACGATCGCTTCGTGCGTTCCAGTTCCTCGTGTCGGCTCCGCTCCACGATCCGGCCGTCGTCCAGGACCGGGCATGGGTGGGTGGCGAGTCCGGGAGGATCGGTCACTGGCGGAGCCGGCCGGGTCAGCAGTCGGCCGGTTGAAGGTCACCGCCAACGTGCACGCCGACCCGGTCAGTCTCTGGGGCCGCCCGCCACGTAGATCACCTGGCCGGAGACGAACGAGGCGTCCGCACCGGCCAGGAACGAGATGGTGTGCGCCACGTCCTCCGGCCGGCCGACCCGGCGGACCGGGATCTCGCCGGCGGCGTGCCGCTGCATCTCGTCGAAGTCGATGCCCATCCGGGCGGCGGTGGCGGCGGTCATGTCGGTGACGATGAACCCGGGCGCGACCGCGTTGACCGTCACCCCGAACGGACCCAGCTCGATGGCCAGGGTCTTGGTGAAGCCCTGCATCCCGGCCTTCGCGGCCGAGTAGTTGGCCTGACCCCGGTTGCCCAGCGCCGAGGTGCTGGAGATGTTGATGATCCGTCCCCACCGCCGCTCGACCATGTACCCCTGCGCCGCCTGGCTGAACAGGAACGCTCCGCGCAGGTGTACGCCGAGCACCGTGTCCCAGTCGTCGTCGGTCATCTTGAACAGCAGGTTGTCGCGCAGCACGCCGGCGTTGTTCACCAGCACGGCCGGCGGGCCCAGTTCGGCGGCGACCCGCCGTACCGCGGCCTCCACCTGGGTGCGGTCCGACACGTCGGCGCCGATTCCCAGGGTCCGGCCACCCTCGGCCGCGATCGACCCGGCGGTGGCCCGGGCCGTCTCCTCGACGACGTCCACCACGGCCACGGCGAACCCGTCGGCCGCCAGCCGACGGGCGGTGGCCGCGCCGATCCCACGGGCGGCCCCGGTGACGACGGCTACGCGAGGCTGGTCCGGCATTTTCTACCTCCCGGTAACGTACGGCTGGGCGCGGAGCTTAACCCAGCCGTACGCCCGGTGGACCGTGATCCGGCCCGGCGGTCCGGCCGTGGCGTCAGGCCGTGGCGGAGCTGGCCGGGCTGGACCAGCCGGTGTCGGAGCGGCACAGCCGGATCCACCGGTAGCCGTACCCGCCCAGGTGCAGGGCGTCCAGCTTGCCCACCGGGTCGTACGGGCGGTCGGTGAGCACATCGGTGGGCAGGTGCGCCTCGGCGTAGAGGTCACCGAGATCGACCGTCACGTCGTCGGTGCCCAGGTTGTGCAGGAAGAGCATCGTCCCGGTCGGCCCGTCCGCCCGATGGGCCAGCACGCCCGGCGGCATGAGCTGGTCGATGTGGGTACACGAGCCCGAACCGATCTCCGGGGCCTCCCGCAGCGTCCGGATCATCCGCTCGAACCAGGCCAGCAGCGACCGCTCGTCCCGGCGCTGCGCGGTGACGTTCACCCGCTCGAACGCGAAGTCGCCGGTGGTCACCACGGGTCGGATCAGCTTCTCGGCGGGCGCGGTGGAGAAGCCGGCGTTCGGCGCGAAGGACCACTGCATGGGGGTACGGATCGCCTCCCGGCCGCGCAGCGAGAGGTCGTCGCCCATCCCGATCTCCTCGCCGTAGCGCAGCACCGGGGTACCGCGCAGGGAGAACTGGAGCGAGTACGCCAGCTCGACGTGCCGGCGGTTGTTGCGGAGCATGGGCGCGAGGCGGCGGCGGATCCCGCGCCCGTACAACCGCATGTCCTCGTCCGGTCCGAACTGCGCGAAGACCTCCTCACGCTGCTCGGCGGTGAGCCGGGACAGGTCGATCTCGTCGTGGTTGCGCAGGAAGGTCGCCCACTGCCCACCGACCGGCAGCTTCGGGGTGTCCCGCAGCGCCGCGATGATCGGCTCGGGATCCTGGCGGGCCAGCGCCAACATCAGCTGCCCGTTGAGCATGAAGTCGAACAGCATGTGCAGCCGGTTGGCCGAGCCACCGCTGTCGCCGAAGTACACCGGTAGCTGCTCGGGTTCGACATTGGCCTCGGCCAGCAGCACGGCGTCGGCACGCCGCCACTGCACGTGCTGACGCAGCTCGGTGAGGAAGTCGTAGTCCTTGGGCGAGTCGGGGTTGCCCGGGTCGGTCATCTCGATGATGAACGGCGCCGCGTCGATGCGGAAACCCGAGACACCGAGCTGGAGCCAGAAGGAGACGATCTTCTTGATCTCATCCCGGACCGCCGGGTTCGCGAAGTTCAGGTCCGGCTGGAACTTGTAGAAGCGGTGGTAGTACCAGGACTTGGCGGTGCGGTCGTAGCTCCAGGTCTCCTGCTGCTCCCCCGGGAAGACCATGCCCTGGTGCCGGTCCGCCGGTTCCTGGTCGGTCCAGAGGTACCAGTCCCGGTACGGCGAGTCCGGTGACGAGCGGGCCGAGACGAACCACGGGTGTTCGTTCGACGTGTGGTTGACCACCAGGTCGATGATGACCCGGATGCCCCGGTTGCTGGCCTGGTGGAGCAGTTCGGCGAAGTCGCCGAGACTGCCGAACCGGGGGTCGACGTTGTAGAAGTCGGTGGCGTCGTAGCCGTCGTCCCGGTTCGGTGACGGGTGGACCGGCTGCAACCACAGGCAGGTCACCCCCAGCCGGGCCAGGTAGTCCAGCCGACCGATCAGGCCCCGGATGTCCCCTACGCCGTCTCCGTCGGAGTCCGCGTACGTGTCGATGTCGAGGCAGTAGACAACCGCCTCCTGATACCACCGTTCGCTCATGTTCGAACGGGTTTTCCGAGTGGCCGCCGCGGCAAACCGGCCACTGTGGTCGGGGTCACCACAGCGGGTCGGTGACCGGTACCGTCTCAGGCATGGCTGACCCGGAACCGACCGCTGACCGGCAGATCGACTGGAGTGCCGGCACCTGGCTCAACCCACCGGTGCGCAGCCTGCCGATCGGTGACGGTGAGCTGCTCGTCACGGCGGCCGACAGCAGCGACTTCTGGCGGCACACGGCGTACGGCTTCGTCCACGACGACGGGCACGCGCTGCTCGCCCCGCTGCCGGCCGGCACGGCCACCGAGGTCAGCCTGGTCGCCGATTACACCGGACAGTTCGACCAGGCCGGCGTGCTGGTCCGGGTGGACGAGCAGCGGTGGCTCAAGAGCGGGGTGGAGTACGTCGACGGCGTACCGCAGCTCGGGGCCGTACGCACCGACGTCGTCTCGGACTGGTCGACGGGCCCGGTACCGGACTGGGCGGGACGCCGGGTCACGATCCGGGTCAGCCGCGGGGACGACGCGCTGACCGTGCGGGCCCGGGTGGACCGGGAACCGTGGCGGCTGGTCCGGCTCGCCCCGCTGCCGCCGGACGTCGAGGCGCTGGCCGGGCCGTACTGCTGCGCCCCGACCCGGGCGGACCTGACCGTACGCTTCCTGTCCTGGACCACCGGTCCGGCGGACACGGCGGTGCACGCCTGAGCGGCTGCGGGAGCCCTTCCTTTCAGGCGTCGCGGACGAAGGGGAACGGCAGGGTTTCCCGGATCGAGCGGCCGGTGAGCAGCATCACCAGCCGGTCCACCCCGAGTCCCAGGCCCCCGGTGGGCGGCATCGCGTACTCCAGCGCGGTCAGGAAGTCCTCGTCCAGCTCCATCGCCTCCGGATCGCCGCCGGCGGCCAGCAGCGACTGCTCGGTGAGCCGGCGGCGCTGCTCCAGCGGGTCGATCAGCTCCGAGTACGCCGTGCCCAGCTCCATCCCGAAGGCGACCAGATCCCAACGCTCGGCCAGCCGGGGATCCGTCCGGTGCGCCCGGGTCAGCGGGGACACCTCGGTGGGGAAGTCCTTGTAGAAGGTGGGCGCCTCGGTCCGGGCCTCGACCAGCCGCTCGTACAGCTCCAGCAGCAGCGCGCCGGCCCCCCACCTGGGGTCGTACGGGACACCTGCCGCGTCGCAGAGCTTGCGCAGCGCGACGGCGTCGGTGTCCGGGGTGACCGGTTCGCCGAGGGCCGCCGAGATCGCCTCGTGCACGGTCCGCACCGGCCACTCACCGGAGATGTCGACCGGCTCGCCCGAGCCCGCCGACGCCGGGTGGCCGCCCCCCGAGGCCGCCGACGCCGGGTGGACGCCCCCCGAGGCCGCCGACGCCGGGCGGCCGCCACCCGGGGGCGGGTGGGCCAGCGCCGAGCCGTGTACCGCCACCGCCGCTGCCTGGATCAGCTCGCGGGCCAGCGTCAGCATGGTGTCGTAGTCGGCGTACGCCTGGTACGCCTCCAGCACGGTGAACTCGGGGTTGTGCGAGAAGTCCACCCCCTCGTTCCGGAACGCCCGACCCAGCTCGAAGACCCGCTCGACGCCGCCCACGGCGAGTCGCTTGAGGTACAGCTCCGGCGCGATCCGCAGGTGCAGGGTGAGGTCGTACGCGTTGCTGTGCGTGCTGAACGGGCGGGCGTTGGCGCCGCCGTGTACCCGTTGCAGGATCGGCGTCTCCACCTCCAGGTAGTCCCGGGACACCAGTGATCCCCGCAGGCTGTGCAGGACCGCGCCGCGCGCCCGCAGCAGCCGGCGGGCCTCCGGGTTGACCGCCAGGTCAAGGTAGCGCTGCCGGACCCGGGCCTCCGGGGCGGCCAGCCCGTGGTGCTTGTCCGGCAGCGGGCGCAGACACTTCGCGGTGAGTTCCCAGGACCGGACCCGGACGGTCAGCTCGCCCCGGCGGGTGGTGCCGACCTCGCCGGTGACCCCCACGTGGTCGCCGATGTCGACGGCCCGCCGCCACCGGTCGAGCCCGCCGTCGGTCTCGTCGTCCAGCATGAGCTGGAGGTCGCCGGTCCAGTCCCGGATCGTCGCGAAGCACAGCCGGCCGTGGTCGCGGGTCAGCAGCACCCGTCCGGCGACCCGGACGATCTGCCCGGTCCAGGTGTCCGCGGCCAACGCCGGGTGCCGGGCGAGCACCGCGGCGCACTCGTCGGCCCGTGGATAACCCACCGGGTACGGTTCGACGCCCGCGGCCCGCAGCCGGTCCAGCTTGGCGAGGCGTACCCGGGTCTGCTCGGTGACCGGCCGGACCGGCGCGACGGGCGGGACCGGCTCGACCTCGGCGGCGGTCGGCGGGACGTACCGCACCACGGTGCTGCCGGGCAGCGGGCCGGCGTGCAACGGCGTGGCGGGACTGCCGGGCAGCGCCACGAAGCCCTCGGCGATGGCCGACGCGAGCCCGACCCGGGCCAGTTCCCGGCGTTCGGCGAAGCAGATGTAGCGGGGCGCCCAGTGCGGCTGGTACTTGGCGTTGGCCCGGTACAGCGACTCAAGCTGCCACCAGCGGGAGAAGAACAGCAGGGTGTGCCGCCACATCCGCAGCACCGGCCCGGCGCCGATCCGGGCGCCCTCCTCGAAGACGGCCCGGAACACCGCGAAGTTCAGCGACACCCGCTCGACGCCGAGCCCCGGCGCGGCGCCCATCAGCGCCGACACCATGAACTCCATGGTGCCGTTGCCGGCCGTGCGGTCCCGGCGCATCAGGTCGAGGGAGAGCCCGGTACGTCCCCACGGGCTGAACGACAGCAGCGCCCGGACCGTGCCGACCGAGTCACACGCCTCGACGAGCACACACTCGGCGTCGGCCGGGTCACCGAGCCGGCCGAGTGCCATCGAGAAGCCGCGTTCGCTCTCGGTGTCCCGCCACGCGGTGGCCAGCCGGGCCAGCGTGGCCAGTTCGTCGGCCGGGATGTTGCGGTGCCGGCGTACCCGGGCGGTCCAGCCGGAGCGGTCCAGCCGATGCACGGCCTGGCGGACCGGCTTCAGGTCCGGACCGTCCAGGGTGTATTCGCGGGTCAGCAGGATCGCCTCGTCGCCGAGGTGCAGCACCTTGAGCCCGGACCGGGCGTAGGCGGTGGCCCCGGCCTCGCTGGCGCCCATCACCGCGGGCGTCCAGGCGTACGCCCGGGCCTGCTCCAGCCACGCCTCGATGGCCGGTGGCCACGCCTCCGGGTCGCCCAACGGGTCACCGCTGGCCAGCGTCACCCCGTTGACGACCCGGTAGGTGACCGCCGCCTTGCCGCTCGGCGAGAAGATCGCCGCCTTGTCCCGCCGGGTGGCGAAGTAGCCGAGTGAGTCCCGTTCGCCGCATTCGGCCAGCAGCACCCGGATCCGCTGTTCGTCCTCGGGCCGCAGCACGGCGGCGGCCCGCTGGGCGCGCAGCAGCGTACGCAGCGCGGTGAGCAGGGCGATCGCGCCGAACAGGCCGAGCAGCAGGTTCACCCAACCCGGCGCGTGACCGGCCCGGGTCAGATCCACCGTGATCGCGCCGCCGAGGACCCGCTCGACGGCGTACTCCAACCGCTCGGACGCCCCGTGCAGGCTGCCCGGGAACGCCGCGAGCAGCAGGTAACCCAGCCCGGTCGAGAGCAGCACGAGACCGACGAGGACCGCGCCGGCCCGGCGGGCGCTGCCCGGCCTGACCCGGGCGTAGAACTGGCTGCGGGCCAGCACCAGCACCAGCAGGGACAGCGCCGCGAAGCCGGTGCCGGCCCACACCCCGACCACCTCGACGCCGCTGAACAGCCGGCGGCCCGCCGCGTCCACCAGTTCCTCGCCGGGCACCGTGAGGATCAGACCGCCGGCGAACGCGCCGAAGAGCAGGCTGAGCGAGAAGTAACCGACCAGGGCCCAGTACGCGGCCCGCTTTCGGCGCCGGGTCGCCGCCGCGACGGTGGCCAGGAAGACGGCGTACGCGAGGTTGGCCGGTGCCGGGATGAGCAGCGCGTCGATGGCCCGGCGGACGGGTTGCACGTCGGCGCGGAAGGCGCTGCTGATGGCGGCGAGCGCGCAGAGGATGGCCACGGTACGCAGCAGGATCGCGAAGGCCCGCGGTACGTGTCGGCGCCAGCCCCGGTGCGGGGGGTCGGCCGGGGTGCGACGCCGCCGAGCCCCGGCCCGGGTCGCGTCCGGGGACGGGGGTTCGGCCGGGGCACGCCGGGTCAGCGTCGTCACGTCCGGCCCTCCCGTATGGGACAATTCACGCCAAAGCTGGCGAGTCACCAGCATCGAGGTTACGTCCGGTCATGGTAGAGGGCGGCACCGCTCCCGCGCAGGGGCGCGTTTCCGGCCCCCGCGCGCGGGGGTACATCCCGACATCGGGTACGGGCGTCCGTACCGGCGTGGAAGCGACAGCACAGACGGGCGGTGTGCGATGACACCAGGCGTTGCCGAACAGGTCCGGCCCGCGGAGACACCCGAGCAGGACCTGCTCACGGTGGGGGTCGAGGAGGAGTTCCTCCTGGTGGACCCGGCCACCGGTGCCGCGGCGCCGGCCGTACACGCCGTGCTCGACCACGTACCGCCGGAACTGGCCGGTCAGGTCCAGCTGGAGTTCCAGACCAGCCAGGTCGAGATCGGCAGCCCGCCGGGGCTCGACCTGGCGGCGCTGCGGCACTCCCTCGGCCTGCTACGGGCCGGGCTGTCCGACGCGGCCGAGGCGGCCGGCGCCCGGCTGCTGGCCGTGGGCACCGGCCCGATGCCCGGTCCCGTGCCGCCGGTGGTGGACAACCCGCGCTACCACGAGATGGTCGACCGGTTCACCCTGCTGGTGCCCAGCCCCGGCACCAACGGCATGCACGTACACGTCGGGGTCGGCGAGCCCGACCTCGCCGTCGAGGTGCTCAACCACCTGCGACCGTGGCTGCCGATCCTGCACGCCGCCACCGCGAACTCGCCGTTCTACGAGGGCGTCGACACCGGGTACGCGAGCTGGCGCTCGATGCTCTGGGAGCGCTGGCCGTCGGTGGGGCCCACGCCGTACCTGGAGTCGTACGCCCACTACCAGCGGCTGGTCGAGGAGCTGATCTCCACCGGGATGATGCTCGACGACGGGATGCTCTACTGGTACGCCCGACTGTCGGCGCGGTACCCGACCGTCGAGATCCGGATCGGTGACGTCTGCCCGTCGCTGGACGACACGGTCCTGATCGCGGCGCTGTGCCGGGCCGTCGTCGCGGCGGCGCTGGAGGACATCCAGGCCGGACGGCCCGCGCCCCGGATCGAGCACCACCGGCTGGTCGGCGCGCACTGGCGGGCCGCGCACGACGGGCTGGACGGGCAGGCCGTGGACCCGGTCACCGGCGACGTCCGGCCCGCCTGGCACGTGCTGCGGGAGTTGTTCGACCGGCTGCGACCGCAGTTGGAACGGCACGGCGACCTCGGCCTGGTGACCTACCTGCTGGGCAAGCTGCACAGTCACGGCACCGGAGCGACCCGGCAGCGGGCCGTGTTCGCCCACACCGGCCAACTCTCCGACGTGCTCGATGACCTGGCCCGGCAGACCCGCGGCTAAGATGCTGGCCGGGGCGGCGAGGAGGCACGGGGGATGACGGAACGGCTCATCGTGATCGGCGGGGACGCCGCCGGGATGTCCGCGGCCTCCCAGGCGCGGCGCCAGCGCGGCGCCGACGAACTGGAGATCATCGCCTTCGAGCGGGGCCACTTCACGTCCTACTCCGCCTGCGGGATCCCCTACTGGATCGGTGGTCTGGTGACCGACCGGTCGGCGCTGATCGCCCGCGAACCGGCCACCTTCCGCGACGAGTACGCCATCGACGTACGGCTGCGGCACGAGGTGGTCGGCATCGACCTGGACCGGCGCGAGGTGCTGGTCCGGGACCTGGACACCCGCGCGGAGACCCGGGAGCGGTTCGACCAGCTGATGTACGCGGCCGGGGCGGAACCCCGCAAGCCGCCGTGGGCCCGGACGGACGCGGCGGGCATCTTCGGGGTGCAGACCCTCGACGACGGTTCGGCGCTGCGCGGCTGGCTTGACGCCGATCCGGCGCCCCAGCGGGCGGTGGTGGTCGGCGGCGGGTACATCGGGGTCGAGATGGCCGAGGCGATGATCCAACGCGGCCTGTCGGTGACCCTTGTCGAGCAGGGCGACCAGCCCATGTCCACCGTCGACCCGGACATGGGCGTGCTGGTCCGGGACTCGCTGTCCAAGCTCGGGATCGACGTCCGCACGGGTTGCTCGGTCACCGGGCTCGCCGTCCGGGACGGCCGGGTACGCGCCGTGGAGAGCACCGAGGGGACGCTGCCGACCGACCTCGTGGTGCTCAGCACCGGCGTCCGCCCGAACACCGGGATGGCCGCGGAAGCCGGGCTGCCGATCGGGGTGACCGGAGGCATCCGGGTCGACCTCCAGATGCGGGTGCTCGGCATGGACCGGGTCTGGGCGGCCGGGGACTGCGTGGAGACGGTGCACCGGCTCACCGGCCAGCCCGTGCACG
Source organism: Plantactinospora sp. A48 (assembly GCF_055793945.1). Lineage (NCBI taxonomy): Bacteria > Bacillati > Actinomycetota > Actinomycetes > Micromonosporales > Micromonosporaceae > Plantactinospora > Plantactinospora sp. A48. The sequence goes on from NZ_JBTIXF010000033.1 coordinate 23,683, forward strand.
TGCCGCTCGGCACGCACGCCAACAAGCAGGGTCGGGTGGCCGGGCTGAACATCGGCGGTGGCTACGCCACCTTTCCGGGGGTCATCGGCACGGCCGTGACCCGGGTCTGCGACCTGGAGGTGGCCCGGACCGGGCTGCTGGAGCGGGAGGCCGAGGCCGCCGGCTACCAGTTCGTCAGCATCCGCGTCGAGTCGACGAACCGGGCCGGCTACTTTCCGGGCGCCCAGCCGATGACCGTCAAACTGATCGCGGACAAGCGCAGCGGCCAGTTGCTCGGCGCGCAGATCGTCGGCCGGTCCGAGGCGGCGAAGCGGATCGACGCCCTCGCGGTGGCCCTGTGGAACTACATGACGGTGGACGAGATGACCGGGCTGGACCTCGGCTACGCCCCGCCGTACGCCCCGGTCTGGGACCCGGTGCTGATCGCCGCCCGCAAGGCCGTCGACGCGATCCACCACGCCTGAAAGGAAGGGCACCTTCTTATCGCTTTTCGTATAGGAAGGGCCCCTTCTTAACGCGCCCCGAAGGGCGGCGCCGACGCACCCGGAGGAAGGAATTACATTCAGGTAGTTTGCGGATCGTTCAATCCGGTCAATCGACCACCATGGGCGACATCCGGGTGGGTACCTCCTCGTGGGCGGACCGGCTGCTGCTGGCGTCCGGCTGGTATCCGCGCTCCGTGAACACCCCCGCCGGCCGGTTGGCGTACTACGCGCAGTGGTTCGATCTGGTCGAGGCGGACACCGGCTACTACGCCATCCCAGCGCCGGAGACCACCTCGGCGTGGGCCGAACGCACCCCCGACGGCTTCACCTTCGACGTCAAGGCGTTCAGCCTGTTCACCGGGCACCCGACCCCGGTGGCCGCGCTCCCCGCCGACCTGCGTCCGGCCGGAAACGTCAGCCGGGTCCGCCGCCGGGATCTGCCCGCCGAGGCGTACGACGAATTGTGGCGGCGATTCCACACGGCGCTCGACCCGCTGGCGGCGGCCGACCGGCTCGGCGTGGTGCTGTTGCAGTTCCCGCCCTGGTTCGCCTACGGCGAGGCGTCCCGGCGCCGGATCCTCGACCTCGCCCAGCGGTGCCGGCCGGCCCGGGTGGCCGTCGAGGTCCGCAACGGCTCCTGGTTCGAGGGTGACAACGGGCTGCGCACCCTGACCTTCCTGCGCGAGCACGATCTGTCGTTCGTCTGCGTCGACATGCCGCAGGGACACCCGTCGTCCATCCCGCCGGTGGTGGTCGCCACCGCCGAACCGGCGGTGGTCCGCTTCCACGGCCACGCCGCCGCCTGGTCCGATGGGGACAAACAGGAAAAATTCCGGTACGCCTACTCCGACGCCGAACTACGCGAGTGGGCCGACCTGCTGACCGACCTGGCCACCCGGACCACCGAGGTTCACGTGCTGCTCAACAACTGCTGCGGCGACCAGGCGCAGCGGGACGCCACCCGGCTGGCCGAGTTGCTGGGCCGGCCGACCCCCGAACTCCCCCGTCAGCGGGCCGGCGCAGTGGGCAGGAACACCGGGTTACCGGTACGTGGGCACTAGACTCTGCCAGCGTGCAACCGCAACCGCAGGGTGAGGACCGGCTTCGGGTCTCCGACGCCGAACGCGAGCAGGTCGTGGAGCTGCTCGGCCAGGCCGCCGCCGAGGGCCGGCTGACCCTCGACGAGTACGCCGAACGGGCCAGCGACGCGCACTCCGCCCGGACCCGGGGCGAGCTGGCGAAGCTGACCGAGGACCTGCCGGTGCCGCGCCCTGCCGGAGCTCCCCAGGTGGCGCCGTTCCCGACCGTCGCCCACCAGCCGGCCACCCAGCCGCCGGTGGTCGAGCGGATGGTCGCGATCTTCTCGAGCGAGTCCCGCAAGGGACGCTGGCCGGTACCCGGATGGGTGCAGGCCAGATCGGTGTTCGGAGACTGCCACATCGAGTTGCAGGAGGCCCAGCTTCAGCAGCCGGTGACGGTGATCGAGGCGACCGCGATCTTCGGCTCGATCACCGTGTTCGTACCCGAGGGCATCGACGTGCGGCTCACCGGCAGCGCCGTCTTCGGCACGAAGGAGTCGAAGCTGCACGGCTCGGTGCAGCCGGGCGGGCCGGTGGTCGAGATACGCGCCCGGGTCGCCTTCGGCTCGGTCACCGTCCGGCCACCCAAGCGCCGCTGGTGGTGACCGGAGGCCGGCGACCGCGACCCGGCGACCGCCGGGCCGCCGGTTGACACGTCGGGCACCAGTACATGTTGCGGCCCGCCAGCGTCCCGGTCGCGACCACGCTGCCGCAGACGTGGCAGGGCTGGCCCGCGCGGCGGTAGACGTACACCTCGCCGCCGTGCCGGTCGACCCGGGGCGGCCGGCCCATGACCTCGGGCAGGTGCTCGTCACGAACCGTGTCGATCCGTCCCTGCCGCTCGGCGAGCGCCATCAGCGCACGCAGATCCGCCCACAGCGCGTCCCAGCCGACCCTGGTCAGCTGCCGGCCCGGCAGCGTCGGCGGCAACCCGGCCCGGAACAGCGCCTCGGTGACGAAGATCAGGCCGGTGCCCGCCACCACCGACTGATCCAGCAGCAGGGCCGCGAGCGGCGTCGGGCTGCGGGCGATCCGCTCGTACCCGCGCTCCGGGTCGGCGTCGGCGCGCAGCGGATCGGGACCGAGCCGGCCACGCAGGGCCGCCACCTCGGGTGGGTCCAGCAGCTCGCACGCGGTCGGTCCGCGCAACTCCAGCCAGTGCCGGTCGCTGGCCAACCGGAGCCGGATCTGCCCCACCGGCGCCGGCGGCCCGCCGTCGCCGTCGGTGAACCGACCGTACAACCCCAGGTGTACGTGCAGGACGCGCCCGCCCGAGTAGTGGTGCAGCAGGTGCTTGCCGTACGCCTCGGTGTCCTCCAGCACGGATCCGGACAGCAGCGCGGCGCCCTCGGCGAACCGGCCCTGCGGGCTGCTGACCTGCACCTTGTCACCGGCGAACAGCTCCCGGTGTCGGGCCGCCAGCCGGTGGATCGTGTGTCCCTCGGGCACGGTGCCAAGCGTAGTCAGCGGCCGGCACCTGCGCCCGTTCGGCTCTCCCTCGCCATGCCCAGATCAACTCAATATCGGCGGAATAGGGGTATCCGAGGGCGATGGACACCCCTATTTCGCCGACATTGTGCTGATCTTGCGAGCGGCGCTGCCGAGGTTGGGGATGTGCTCGGTTGTGCCACATTCGGGCGGCTCCGCCGCGAGTGGGTGTGGCGTCTCCCGCATCGGGGTAAACCGATGGCGTCCCAGCGTAGGCGCCAGACGACCTGGCCCGCGCGTACCAGGAGGTGTGTTGTGGTCAGGATTCCCTCGCTCTCCCGACGTCGGGAGGCCGAGCCGGCCCGAGACGTCGACGGTGACGGCCGGGTCGACGGCACCGGCCGGACCGACAGCGTCAACGGCATCGACGGTGCCGGCCGGGATGGCCGGCTCGACGCGGCCGGCCGGACCGAGCCGTCGACGGCGCCGGTCTCCCCGCCGGTCGGCGGAGCGCCGGTGGTCACCGAACGGACCGACGAGCAGACGACGTATCGCAGCGCGGGCGCGGGCGAGGCCCGCAGCACCACGGACCGGGCCGACCGGGAGCGGCGTGCGGCTGAGCGGGCCGCGACGGCCCGAGCGGCGGCCGCCCGATCCGCCTCCCGCACCGACACCGGCACCATCCCGGCCGTCCCGGATCGGGCCGCGACCAACGGGTCGACCGCGACGGCCGACCGGACCGACGCGACAGGCCGGACAACGGTCACCGAGAGTCCCGACCGAACGGGCCGGGCAACGGTCACCGACCGGACCGACCAGACCGGGCGTACCGGCCCGGATGTCCTGGACCGGCCGGCGCCGGACCCCGACGTGGTGGTCGACCGCGGTCCCCGGCCCCGGGCCAGCCTGCTGGCCACGTCGAGCCTGATCCTCGGCGTCGCCGCCGCGCTGTTCGTGCTCACCGGGACGCTGGCCGGCTACGGCATGGTGCTCGGTGCGGTCGGCGCGCTGCTCGGGGTGGCCGGGCTCTCCGCGACCCGGCGCCGGCATGTGGCCGGCACCACCGAGGCGATGCTCGGCCTGGTGTTCGGGCTGGGCGCCGTGGTGCTCGGCATCCTGGCGATGACCGGACAGTTCGCCTGGCCGAGCACGGACGGCGACTGGGTGCAGCGGTTCCGGGAGTGGCTTGACACACAGTTTGTGGACCGGTTCTGAGGGGCACTAGTACGACCAGCCGGTGGTTCACCGGTGGTGAGCGCGAGAGCAGTGGTGGTTCACCCGCGTAGCGCAAATTGAGGGGCGGCGGTTCGCCGCCCCTCAGGCGTGTCTGCCGGTGCCGGCCGTCGCCCGATCCAGGCCCGGCCGCAACAAACCGTCGCCCACCAGGGGTCCAGACGCAACGATCGGCGGTACGACGCAAGTCTCGCCGGTGGATACGGCCGTGCCGGTCCGCATAGCGTTGAGGACGGCGCCAGCCCGCGAGCCGGTCGTGGCCGGGCGCGCCCGATTCCCTGGGAGCAGCGATGACGTTGGACGCCACGGACCTGTCCGGCCCGGCGCCCTCGGACCGGCGGGCCGAACGCCGGCACTTCCTGATGTGCCGGCCGACACACTTCGCGGTCGAGTACGCGATCAACCCCTGGATGGACCCGACGGCGCCGGTGGATGCCGCCCGCGCCGTCGCGCAGTGGGAGACGCTGCGGCGGACGTACCTCGATCTGGGCCACACCGTCGACCTGATCGACCCGGTACCCGGTCTGCCGGACATGGTCTTCGCGGCCAACGGCGCGACCGTGGTGGACGGCAAGGCGATGGCGGTGCAGTTCCGCGACCCGGAGCGGGCCGACGAGGCGCCCGCGTACCGGGCCTGGTTCGAACGCGCCGGATTCGAGATCCACGATCCGAAGCACGTGAACGAGGGCGAGGGCGACATCCTGCTGGCCGGCGATCTGCTGCTGGCCGGCATGGGCTTCCGGACCGCGCACGCGGCACACGGCCAGCTCCAGGAGGTGTTCGGCCGCCCGGTGATCGGTCTCCAACTGGTGGATCCGCGTTTCTACCACCTGGACACCGCGCTCTGCGTGCTGGACGAGCGGACCATCGCGTACCTGCCGGAGGCGTTCTCCCCGGGCAGCCGCGCGGTGCTGCGCCGGCTGTTCCCGGACGCGGTCCTGGCGACCGAGGCCGACGCCGTGGTGTTCGGGCTCAACTCGGTGAGCGACGGTCGGCACGTGGTGCTGCCGGTCCAGGCCACCGGGCTGGCGGCGGCGCTGCGGGACCGGGGGTACGAAACCGTCGGGCTCGACCTGTCCGAGCTGCGCAAGGCCGGCGGTGGACCGAAGTGCTGCACATTGACCGTACGCGAGAAGAGGGCGAACTGATGGTCGTCGAAGGCATGTTGCGGACCCCGTCCGCGGTGGCGGACGCCGAGCGCTGGACCGCGCACAACTACCACCCGCTGCCCGTGGTGATCGCCTCCGCCGAGGGCGCCTGGCTGACCGACGTCGACGGCCGGCGGTACCTGGACTGCCTGGCCGGCTACTCGGCACTGAACTTCGGTCACCGGCATCCGCAGCTGATCGCGGCGGCGCACGCCCAGCTCGACCGGCTGACGCTGACCAGTCGCGCCTTCATCCACGACCAGTTCGCCGAGTTCTGCCACGAGTTGGCCGAGCTGTGCGGCAAGGACATGGTGCTGCCGATGAACACCGGCGCCGAGGCTGTGGAGACGGCGATCAAGGTGGCCCGCAAGTGGGGTTACCGGGTCAAGGGTGTCCCCGACGGCCAGGCGACGATCGTGGTCGCCGACGGCAACTTCCACGGTCGGACCACCACCATCGTCAGCTTCTCCACCGACCCGGACGCTCGGGACGACTTCGGGCCGTACACGCCGGGCTTCCGGATCGTCCCGTACGGCGACCTGGCCGCGCTGACCGAGGCGGTCGACGACACCACGGTCGCCGTGTTGATCGAGCCGATCCAGGGCGAGCAGGGGGTCGTCGTACCGCCGGTCGGGTACCTGCCGGGGGTGCGGTCGCTGTGTACCGAACGCAACGTGCTGTTCGTGGCCGACGAGATCCAGTCCGGGCTCGGCCGTACCGGTGAGACGTTCGCCTGCGACAACGAGGACGTCAAGCCGGACATGTACGTCCTGGGCAAGGCGCTCGGCGGTGGCATCGTGCCGGTGTCGGCCGTGGTGGCCGACCGGGAGGTGCTCGGCGTGCTGCGCCCCGGCCAGCACGGCTCCACGTTCGGCGGGAACCCGCTGGCCTGTGCCGTCGCCGTCGAGGTGGTCCGACTGCTGGCCACCGGGGAGTTCCAGCGCCGTTCGGCGGAGCTGGGCGAACGGCTGCACGGTCGGCTGCGCGGGCTGATCGGCAAGGGCCTGGTCGCGGTGCGCGGGCGTGGCCTGTGGGCCGGCATCGACATCGACCCGGCGCTGATGACCGGCCGGCAGGCGTGCGAGCGGCTGGCCGAGCGGGGCATCCTGGCCAAGGACACGCACGGCTCGACCATCCGGCTGGCGCCGCCGCTGGTGGTGACCGCCGAGGAGCTGGACCACGCCGTCGACCAGCTCGCCGCCGTGCTGGCCGGCTGACCACGCGGTCAGGCTGACAACGCGGTCAGGAAGGGCCCCTTGTTATACAAAAAGCGATAACAAGGGGCCCTTCCTAACCTCCCAGTCAGTCGACCGGGCGCATCGTCATGGTGGGCGCCTCGGCCATCACCGACGCCGGGGCGAAGGTCGCCCCCGAGGGCAGGTCGGCGGCCCGGCCCACCTGGACGCCCGGGTAGAGCTCCACGAAGTCGCCGGGGGCCAGGGCCCGGGTCTGCTGCCGGCTCAGCGCCAGCCGCCGGTCGTCGTCCAGCGAGCCGCCCGGGCGGATACCCGAACCGTTGGTGCTGACGTCCCGGGCGACCAGTTCGGCGCCGCGCAGCTCGAACTCCACGTGGCTGCGGCTGATCCACCGCCGGGCCTCGTCGTTGAGCCACTGGCCGAGCATCACCCCGTCGTCCCCCTCGGGGGCCCGGCCCACCGGGACCGGCCGGTCGGACACCACGAAGCGGCGGCGGACCAGCCCGCCGATCCGGATCGCCATGATCACGAAGCGCGGTCGAGGACCGGCGTCCGTCAACGGCCGCTCGTGCCGGGGACAGCTCGGTACGTTGCCGCGCAGCGTGGGCGGCGGCTGGCTGATCGGGGTACGGCTCACCCGGGCCAGGTCCGCGAAGGCACCGCCACCGCCACCGGCGCCGAACAGCGCGCAGCCGGGTTCGGTGCACCGCCAGATCCGGGCGAGCAGCCGGGCACCGGTCGGGGACGGCACGGGCGGAACCGGTACGGCCGTGTTGCCCACGTGCGCCGCCAGGGTGGGACCGCCGGGTCCGACCACCGGGGCGAGCACCCGGCCCGGCTGGCTCAGCCAGGGGAACCGGCCGCGCAACCCGTCGAACCGGGTACGGGTCAGCAGCGGCAGCCCGAGCAGGTCGGCCACCTCCAGCAGCCGGTCTCCCGGGTGGGCCAGCACCTCGACCAGGCCGTCGTCGGCCCAGCGCCGGACCACCATCCGCTCGTTCGAGGTCAGGTCGGCGTCCGAGAGCAGACCCCGGTGGACCACCGCGTAGACCTGGGCGCCGTCCTCCTGCAACTGCCGGCCGAGCGCGTCGATGACGATCCCCAGCCGCAGCATGCTCGCCGGGCGTCCCCGGTCCAGGTCGGTGAACCGGACCAGCTCGGCCAGGTCGACGACCGCCCGCACCAGGGTGGGATCGGTGGTGACCCGGCCCTCGATCGCGTCGAGGACCTTGCTGATCTCGAACCTCACGCCACTTCCTCCGCCATGCGCAGACCTTACCGCCGCCGCCGCGGCCGGCGCGGAACGCCACCGGCGCCGTCCGGCGGCCGGTCACTCGCCCCGGCGCCGCAGCTCACTCGCCCCGGCGCCGCAGCGGGGCGCCGACGGTGTGCAGGTGCCGCAGCCCCAGCCGGTACGACTCCAGCAGCCCGGTCTGCTCGTACGGGATGCCCCGCTCGGCGCAGAAGGCCCGGACGATCGGCTGCGCCCGGCGCAGGTTGGCCCGGGGCATGCTCGGGAACAGGTGGTGTTCGATCTGGTAGTTCAGCCCGCCGAGCAGTACGTCCACGAACCGGCCGCCACGCACGTTGCGCGAGGTGAGCACCTGCTTGCGCAGGAAGTCGAGCCGGTCGTCGGCGGTCGGCATCGGCATGCCCTTGTGGTTCGGGGCGAAGGAGCAGCCCATGTACAACCCCCACAGCCCCTGGTGGACCGCCACGAAGGCCAGCGCCCGCCCCGGGGACAGCACGGTGAACACCGCGCCGAGGTAGCCGGCCAGGTGCAGCAGCAGGAGCAGTGCCTCCGCCCGCCGGTGTCGCATCGGCACGCGGTGACCGACGCCGCCGGGTCCGCGCCCGAAGACCGCGCGCAGGCTCGCCACGTGCAGCGCCAGCCCTTCGAGGGTCAGCATCGGAAAGAACAGGTACGCCTGCCGACGCGCCAGCCAGCGGCCGAAACCCCTGGTGGCGGCGGCCTGCTCGGTGGTCCAGACCAGCGCTCCGGCGCCCACGTCCGGGTCCTCGTCCTCGTGGTTCGGGTTGGCGTGGTGCCGGGTGTGCTTGTCCACCCACCAGCCGTAGCTGAGGCCGACGGCGAGGTTGCCGGCCAGCAGCCCGACCAGTTCGCCCGGTCCCCGGCGGCGGAACATCTGCCGGTGGCCGGCGTCGTGTCCCAGGAAGGCGACCTGGGTGGTGCCGACCGCGAGCAGCACGGCCACCAGCAGTTGGGCCCAACTGTCGCCGACGGCGAAGAACACCGCCCAACCGGCCACGAGCGAGCCGCCGGCCCCGACCACGGGCAGCAGGTACCGCGCGGTACGCCGCTTCAGCAGCCCGGCCCGGTCGATTCGCCTGGACAACTCGGAGTAGTCACTTCCCCGCCGCCCTGCGGGAGCCGCCAAAGCCTGAGCCGTCACTGTTACCCCCGAAGCCCGTGGTGGGCGCCCATCCGGACGGATCGGCGTCTCCCCCAGTCTTCGGGCGAAGATCGCTGTCAGTAATCCCGTGTGCCCCCGCATCCCCGGTGGGGTAGGCCCTACCGGGATCACCCCTACCCGTGATCACCCAGGCCGATCTCCGGCGGCCGGGTCTGCTCGTGCACCCAGGCTGCGTAGTCGGGGTTGCCGGAACCGACCAGGACCACCTCGATCTCCGGGACGGTGTACGGGTGGGCGCCCCGGATGTGCTCCACCAGCGCGTCGACGCGGTCCGTGGCGGTCTTGAACCGCACCACCCACTCGCGGCTGGTCTCCACCCGGGACTCCCACCAGTAGGTGCTGTCCACCTGGCCCCCGACCTGGGCGCATGCCGCCAGCCGACTGGTGACAGCCGCCGCGGCGAGCAGGTCGGCCACCGCGCGGGCGTCCACCACCGTGGTGATGATGCTGAATTCCTTCACGACCGGCACCCTACGCCGCGACGGCCCCCGGACGGTTGTTCTCGACCCATTCGTCGATCCGGGACCACCACTCGAAGAGCCAGTCGATGCGTTCCTGCCGCTCCGCCGGGATCTCCTCGGGTGGCACCGACCAGAACCGCATGAGGATGACCTTGTCCATCGGCAGTTCCCGCCAGACGTCCGCGACGGTGATCAACCGGTCCAGCCCGGTGTGCGCCACGAAGATGACCCCGGCGTCGGGGGCGGCGTCCAGGGCCGCCAGCACGCCGCCGGGGCGCGGTGCGAGGACGTTCCGCATCGCCTCGGCGCGTACGGCCATCGCCTCCAGGCCCCGGGTACGCAACCGGGCGATGGCCCGGATCCGGCGGCGCGGGGTGAAGTTGCCGCCCTCCGGGAAGATGACCAGGGCGTCGTTGTGGTCCAGGCCGGTGGCGAGGTGACCGACCTGGTCGGCCAGCGGGTCGGTGGGGCCGGGGTGTGCGGCGATGAACCGGTTGGGCAGCCGGTTGAGCATCACGTCCACGGCCGGATCCCATTGGAGGGTGTCCTTCAGCACGATCCGCGGCTCCCGGGCGAACCAGTTCACCAGGGCGTGGATGAGGATGAACGAGTCACCGGGCCCGGCGTGCCGGCTGAGCACCATCTCGGGCCGGCCGGGCAGGGCCGTATCCGGATCGGTGCCCACCACCTCGATCCGCAGCCGCAACGCCCACCGGGCCTGCCAGAACAGCGCGGTGAGGAACTGCCCGACCAGTACGTAGTGCGCCCGTTGGAAGGCCGGTGACCGCTTGTGCCGGCCGAACCCGGAGGCGAGCCAGAGGATGAACAGGGCCAGGACCGCCGCGGCGTCCCAGACGACGTACACGGTGGCCAGCCACAGCAGTCGCAGCGGCCGTAACCGGCCGGGCACCAGCGGTGAGATGGCGGCGGCCAGTAGCAGCCACACCGGGAGGGTCCCGGCGAGCAGCGCCGCGAGCAGGACCACCGCGGGGGCCAGCACGACGCGGCGCACCCAGCGGGGTGGCAGCGGCATCACCCGTCCCCGAGCGAGTCCAGGTAGTGCCGCGACGCCGTGTAGGCCCGGCTGATCCGCCGGCCCACCGCCGCCAGGTCCCGGTACGCCCACGGCGAGTCGTCCCGCGGATCGAGCCCACCGGTCGGCAGCACGTGGACCTCCACGCCGGGCGGCAGCGCCGCCATCTCCCGGGCGAACCGGTGCCGGCGGGCGATCTCGAACGCCACCTGGGCGATCTCCCACGGCCGGCGCGGTGGGCTGAGTGGTCGCTCGATCCGCCCCACCTGGAGCACGTAGATCCGCCGCGCCCCGGCCAGCACCGCCTCGCTGATCGGGATCGAGTTCACGATCCCGCCATCGATGTAGTGGCTTCCATCGATCTGCATGGGTGGCAGCAGCCCCGGCACGGACGCGGAGGCGAGCACCGCGTCGACCAGCGGACCGCTGTCGAACCAGTGCTCGGCGGCCCGTTCGATGTTCGCGGCACAGCACCGGAACGGGACCTTCAGGTCGGCGAAGGTGCGCTCGGCACCCAGCTCGCTCTCCAACAGCCGGCGCAGTGGCACCGGCGAGTGCAGGTGGGTACGGGCGGCGAACCGGCGCAGCTGGCGGGCCACCGAGTCGCCGTACACCTCGCTCGCCTCCGGCGAGGACCAGAGCCGGACCAGCCGGTCGGTGACCGCTTCGGTGGGGTCGGCGGCGACCAGGGCGCCGTTCACCGCCCCGATCGAGGTGCCGATGACCAGTTCGGGCCGGATGCCGGCGCGGAACAGCGCGCGCAGCATCCCGACCTCCACGGCGCCCAGCACCCCGCCGCCACCGAGCACGAACGCCACCGGGCCAGCCATCATGCCCCCATCCTGGCACGGCGCCGCCGCTGTCCCGTCGCTGCTCCCCGCCGCCCGCCGGTGGGCCGAGGGACCCGACTCGGCGGCCGGGCGGTCAGTGCGGCGCCGGTACGAGTTTCGAACGGGTGGGGTGCGGCTGCGACTCGACGGCCCAGTGCCGGTAGACCCGCTCGTACCCCTCGGCCATCCGCTCCGCCGAGAAGCAGCGCCGGACGTGCGCGACGCAGGCCGCCGGATCGATCGCGGCCACGTCCCGCAACGCCGGCGCCAGATCCACGGGGTCGTCGCAGATCAGTCCGGTCTCGCCATGGTTGACCAGTTCGGGCACGGCGCCCCGGTTGAGCGCGACCACCGGGGTTCCGGTCGCCATGGCCTCCAGCATCACCATGCCGAACGGTTCCTCCCAGCGGATCGGCATGATCAGACAACGGGCGGCGAGCAGCAACTCCTGGCAGGTGGCGCGGTCGGCGTTGCGCAACAGGGTCACGTCCGGCCCGATGAGTGGCTCGATCACGTCCCGCAGGTACTCCTGCTCGACGGGCTCGTTGCACTTGCCGGCCAGCACCAGCGACAACCCGGCCGCCCGGCAGGCGTGAATGGCCAGGTCGGGGCCCTTGTCCGGGACGTACCGGCCGAGCCACAGCACCGGTCCGGTGCCGGGCCGCGCCTTCGCCGGCAGGTCCCGGACCAGTCCGTTGTGTACGGTGGCCGTCCACGGCAGCCCGGGGCGGAGCTGGCGCTGGGCGTGCGAGATCGCCACCAGACCGACCGAGCGGTCCACGTCGGCCAGCACGTCGGCCAGTTCACCCGTGGGTCGATTGTGTACGGTCGCCACCGTCGGCACCGTCCGGCGGGTCGCGAAGATCGGCCCGGCCGTCGTGTGGTCGTGCACCACGTCGAACGGCTCGGCGGCGAGCAGGTGGTCGACCCGGGCGAGGTGCGCCATCTCGGGCAGGATCTGCCCGATCCGGTCCTCCCCGGGGCGCGGCATCGACGCGACGAACCTGGCCCGCGTGCCGGTCCGGGCACCCGCGCCGAACAGGGTCACGTCGTGCCCACGGGCCACCAGCGCGTCGACCAGAGCCGCGCAGACCTGCTCGAGTCCGCCGTAACCGGGCGGGGGCAGCTCGTACCACGGCGGCACGACCATGGCGATCCGCAGCGGGTCCGACGGACGTACCGGATCAGATCCGACCTCACTCACGACCAGCCTCCCAATCGCCTCGCTGACCGCCCAGCGCAGCTCCGGGCGCTGACGCATCCGCTCGAAGGCCGCGGGGCGCGGCTCGAGGGATCAGGCGGCCACCGTGATGTGGTCCTCGACGGCCGCGACCCCCGGTGCCGACCACGCCACCCGCTCCGCCTCCTCCCGTTCCAACCAGGAGTGGACGGTGCCGGTGAGCACGACGGTGTCGTCCTCGACCCGGACGACGATGCCGTCGGCGTCGGTCTCCATGCTGCGCACCAGCGCGTTCCGGATGTCCCGCCGGATGTGCTCGGGGACCGGCTGGGACCTGGGACGGACGGCCACCAGGTTGGTCACCCCACGGACCCCGGCGAGGCGCCGGACGGCCCGCTCCGCCGCGCGTTTCTGGTAACCCCACTCCACCTCGCCGCGCAGCATCACCCAGCCGTTGGAGACGGTGACGTCAAGGTTCTCGATCGGTACGAACGCATCCCACTCAAGTGCCCTGGTGGCGGCCGTGGCGATGTCCGGATCGAGCCGCTCGTCGGCGCCGGGCAGGCGTACCTCGATGTCGTTCGCGACGGCACGCACGCCGCGCAACCGGTGGGCGGTGCGCTCGGCGGCCCACTTCTTCGCGTAGCTGTCCACCCAGCCGGTGAGCGTCACGACGCCGCCGGCGACCGACACCCCCACCTCGTTGGGTTGCACCCGGGCCTCCCAGCCCAGTTCCGCCAGCACGGCCCGCTGGATCTCGACGTCGTCCCGGATGATCGCCGTGGTCATCGCCGCTCCTCCCCGGCTCCTTGCTCCTGCCGCCATCGTCGGCGCCGGCGGGGTGAGTCACCCTCGCCCGCAGCGGATGAAGGCCGGAAACCCGGGGAGAACGGCGGCGGCGGGTGTCCTGACCAACCCCCTTGGCCAGGACACCCGCCGCCTATCCGGAAGGTCCGTGGTTATGACGACTCGGCGAGCGTCACGGTTGCATTCTGCTGGGCACCATTTCGGCTGAAGGCGATCTGGACCTGATCGCCCACCTTGCCGGCCTGCACGGCCGCGACGAGGTCGTTGGAGTCCTTGATCTCCGTGTCCCCGAACTTCGTGATCACGTCACCCTGCCGGAGTCCGGCCTTTTCGGCCGGGCTGCCCGGTACGACCGTGCTGACCAGCGCTCCGCCGTTCTCGGCCGCCCCCACGCTGACCCCGAGCGACGGGTGGCTGACCTTCTGACCGCTGCGCAGCGCCTCGGCCACCGACTTGGCCTTGTTGCTCGGGATCGCGAAGCCCAGCCCGATGTTGCCGTTGCCCTGCCCGGAGGTGGCGATCGCGCTGTTGATGCCGATCACCTCGCCCCTGGTGTTGACCAGGGCGCCACCGGAGTTCCCGGGGTTGATCGGCGCGTCGGTCTGGAGCAGGCCGGAGATCGTGCTGCCGCCCTGCTGTTGCTGCTGCTGGAACGGGTTCTCCTGCTGCTCGCCCTGGTCGCTGGCCCGGATGGTCCGGTCCCGCGCGCTGATGATGCCGGCGGTGACCGAGCCCTCCAGGCCGAGCGGGCTGCCGAGCGCCAGCACCGTGTCGCCGACCTGCGTGCTGTCGCTGTCTCCGAAGGTGGCGGCGGCGAGGCCGGAGACCCCGGACGCCTTGATCACGGCGAGGTCGCTCTTGGGATCGGTACCGATGATCTTGGCGGTGGCGTTCTTGCCGTCGGCGAAGATGACCTTGACGGTGTCACCGGTGGCGCTGGCCACGACGTGGTTGTTCGTCAGGATGTAGCCGTCGGCGGTGAGGACCACGCCGGAGCCCTCGCCGTTCTGCGTGGTGATCGAAACCACGCTGTTCTGCACCTTGGCGGCGATCTTCGGCAGGTCGTTCTGGCTGATCACGGGCGCCGCCGAGTACGTCTTGGTGACCGTCGGGCCGCCGTGGTCGACCGCGAGCGCCACCACACCGCCGGCGATGCCCGAACCGGCCATCAGGGCCAGTGCCACCGCCGCCACCGCGACGTACCGGCCGGCCCGGCTCGGGGGACGGGACCCGGGCGCACCGGTCGGCTGACCGTGGGCCCAGGCGGGCAGGTCGGATCCGGGGTACTGCGGCGGGGGCGTACCGCCGGCACCGGGGGCGGGGTAGCCGGCGGGGCCGGACCAGCCGGGCTGCTGCGGGTGCTGCGAGTGCTGCCCCGGCGCCTGCCACGGGTTGTACTGGTGGCCGCCGAGGCCGGCCGGGTAGGGGCCGGACGGCTGGCCGCCGGGCGTCGTGGACCGGTCAGCGGGGCCACCGGGACCGGCATAGCCGGCCGGGCCACCAGCACCGGCATAGCCGGCCGGGCCACCAGCACCGGCGTAGCCGGCGGGGGCACCGGGACCAGCGGGGCCAGCGGGACCAGCGGCGTAGCTGGGGTAACCGGCCGGCCGGTCGGCAGGGGCGCCGGAACCGGACACGGGGGCACCGGACTGGCCGGCACCGGGGTGGTCGGTACCGGACTGGCCAGTACCGAAGTGGTCGGTACCGGAGTGGTCGGTACCGGACACCGGAGTCGCCGGCTGACCGGCGGTGGTGCTGCCGTACGGGGGGACGGAGCTGGACTCGCCGCGCTCGGCGCGGGGCAGCTCGGCGGTTGGGTGCGACGGCTCGGCGTCGGCGTTGGCCGGCGGCCGCTGCGGTTCGTTCTCGCGCTCGGTCATGTCTTCACTTTGCCCCTTCGGACTGCGGCGCAACTGTAATCGGACTGGGGGTTAGCTGTGAGCGTCGTCGTCGGGCGGATCGTCGGGCAGCCGGGGCAGTCGTACCCGGAAGGTCGCCCCGCCACCCGGGGTCGGCAACACCTCGACGGTCCCGTGGTGGGCGGCCACCAGAGCGGCCACGATGGCCAGGCCGAGCCCGGTGCCGGTGTTGCCGTCGGGCCGGCGGGTCCGGGCGGTGTCCGCCCGGTAGAAGCGTTCGAAGACCCGCTCGGCCTGCTCGGCGGAGAGCCCCGCACCGGTGTCGGCCACCTCGACCACGGCGAGGTTACCGGTCTCGGCCCGCAACCGTACGGTGATCTTGGCCTCCGGCGTCGTGTGGTTCAGCGCGTTGGTCATCAGGTTCGTCAGCACCTGCCGCAGCCGGGCGTCGTCGCCGAGCACCAACAGGTCCCCCGAGCCTGGTTCGACCTCCAGGGTGATCTGCCGGTCCGGGGCGACGACCTGGGCCGCCTGCACGGTGTCGGCCGCGAGCACCGGCAGTTCGACCGGCGCCAGCGAGATGGGACGTTCCCGGTCCAGCCGGGCCAGCAGCAACAGGTCCTCGACCAGCAGTCCCATCCGGGCCGCCTCGTCCTCGATCCGGCGCAGCAGACCGGCCGTCTGCTCCGGCTCCCGGGCCGCACCCTGCCGGTACAGCTCGGCGAAGCCGCGGATCGAGGTCAACGGCGTACGCAACTCGTGCGACGCGTCCGCGATGAACTGCCGCATCCGCTCCTCGGAGCGCCGGGCCCGCGCCTCGGACGCCTGCGCGGCCACGGCCGCGTCCCGGGCCGCCGACTCGGCGTGCCGGGCGGCGGTCTCCGAGGCCGCGCGCGCGGTGAACGCGGCCTCGATCTGACTCAGCATGGTGTTCAGCGCCCGGGACAGCCGGCCCAGTTCGGAGGTCGGCTGCGGCACCCCGTGCTCCGGGTCCGGGATCCGCCGGGTCAGGTCGCCGCCCGCGATGGCCGCGGCGGTCCGCTCGATGTCGACCAACGGACGCAGGCTGGTCCGCACGATCCCGGCACCCACCGAGGCCAGCAGGATCAGCACCCCGCCCCCGACCAGTACGTCGATCCAGAGCAGTTGCCGGACGGCGAGGTCGACATCGCTGAGGTTCTGCCCGACCACCGCCACCTGCCCGTTGTTCAGACGCAGGTAGACCATCCGCCACCGCAGGGTGGAACCGCGCGCACGCTCCGAGAAGGGCTTGTCGAGCCGGTTGGCGAACTCCTGCTCCGAGGTGGGCAGGTTGGGCAGGTCGGCGGTCGAGTAGCGCTTCGCGTCGTAGAGCGGCGTCACCTGCCCGCTGCCCGGGTCCAGCACGGCGACGACGTAGTCCGTGGGCGGGTAGTACGTCGAATTCACCGGCAGGCCGGAGAGGGTACGGATCGAGTTGGCGGCCTCCCGCAGCTCCCCGTCGATCTGGCCGATGAGGTAGTTGTGCAGGAAGTACGCCGTGGTCACGCTGATCACCAGCAGCGCGGCGGTGACCAGGGCCAGCACCGCCGCCACCAGTTTGACCCGTAGCGGGACGCCCCGGATCCGACCCTTCAGGGCGAACGAGCCGGTCACGCCGCCGGCTTGCGCAACACGTACCCGACGCCGCGCAGCGTGTGGATCAACCGTGGCTCGCTGTTGTCGACCTTGCGCCGCAGGTAGGAGATGTACGACTCGACGATGTTGTCATCGCCCCGGAAGTCGTAGTTCCAGACGTGGTCGAGGATCTGCGCCTTGGACAGCACCCGGTTGGCGTTGAGCATGAGGTACCGCAGCAGCTTGAACTCGGTCGGCGAAAGCTGCACCCGTTGGCCGCCCCGGTGGACCTCGTGGGTCTCCTCGTCCA
The DNA here is from genome assembly GCF_055793945.1 of Plantactinospora sp. A48. Taxonomy (NCBI): domain Bacteria; kingdom Bacillati; phylum Actinomycetota; class Actinomycetes; order Micromonosporales; family Micromonosporaceae; genus Plantactinospora; species Plantactinospora sp. A48. The sequence goes on from NZ_JBTIXF010000033.1 coordinate 40,763, forward strand.
ACTCCAGGTCGGCGAAGGTCAGCCGGGCGGTGGGCGGCTCACCGCTGGCGGTCCGCCGCAACACCGCGCGGATCCGAGCGGTCAACTCCTCCAGGCTGAACGGCTTGGTCACGTAGTCGTCGCCGCCCAGGGTCAGCCCACGGATCTTGTCGTCGGTCGCGTCCCGGGCGGTCAGGAAGACCACCGGGGTCCGGGTCCCGCCCTCGCGCATGATCCGGATGACCTCGAACCCGTCCAGGTCCGGCAGCATCACGTCCAGGACCACCAGATCGGGGCGCCGGTCCCGGGCGGCGGTGACCGCGGCGCTGCCGCTGGTCGCGGTCGCCACGTCGAAGCCCGCGAAGCGCAGGCTGGCGGATAGCAGTTCGAGGATGTTCGGGTCGTCCTCGACGACGAGCAGTCTCGCCTCGGTCTGCGGTGCGGCCATGGCGCCATCATCCGCCGCCGCCCTGCGGGCCGGCTGGACGGTGCCTGAAAAAACCCTGTACGCGCGTCACCGGGCGAGACCGCGACGATCCACCCCAACGCCTCCGTACCCTGCCCGGCTCCCGCTCGGCCAAGCCACGTCTCACGGCCACCGGATCCGAAACCCGCCCCCGCCCCCGCCCCGCCCTCTCCTGTCCCGTCCCGGACATCAGCGACCCGGACCGGTAAGCCCTGAGACATCGACCCCGAACGGCGTTTCCCTCGGCCAGCGTTACTCAACGTAACTGGCAACGCCCGACCGGCGCGATACGGGGCAACGGACCCAGCGAGCGGCCGGATCAGCGGAACAGCCGGCGCAGCCCGTCGAGCGCGCCGTCCAGGATCCGGATCGCCGTCCGCGACTGGGCATCGGTGAGCCGTTGCGCGCGGATCAACGCCATCGCCTCGGCCGCGAACTCGGCGAGCTTGCGGTCGAGCAGGGTGGCGGGATCCGCCGGGTCATGCCGCCCCGGGCCCTGCCGGGGCGGACCGTCCGCTGGGCCAGGCCGGGGCGGGTCGTACCCCGACGGGCCAGGCCGGAGCGGGCCGGACCCCGACGGGTCGGACCCGGCCGGGTCATCCGCCGGTCGCGGGGCACCGGCCGGGCCGGGCCTGGGCGCCGACCGGGGCCACGCCGTACCGGCCGGCCCCCGATGACCCGCGCGGGATTCCCGGGCGGCCGACCGCAGCTCGCGTTTGAGGTCGCGCACGGAGTCGCTGACCTCGGACCGGATGTCCCGGGCCAGCCCGGCCAGATCCGCCACCGAGTCCCGGATGTCCGACTCCAACGCGGCCACCTCGTCGGCCCGCTGACGCAGCTCCGCCCGGCCGTCCTCGGTGATCCGGTACGTCTTTCGCCCGCCGGCCGCGGTGTGGCCGACCAGGCCCTCCGCCTCCATCCGTTGCAGCCGGGGATAGATGGTCCCGGCGCTCGGCGCGTACAGGCCGAGGAACCGGTCCTCCAGCAACCGGATCAGCTCGTAGCCGTGCTTCGGTCCCTCGGCCAGGAGCTTGAGCAGATAGAGCCGGAGCCGGCCGTGGCCGAACACCGGCGTCATGACACGTCCGCCCCGTCCGCCCGGTCGACCCCGCCCGCCCGGTCGATCGGGGGATCCGGCTCGCCCATCCGGTACACCGAACCGTTCGCGTCGTCCGCCGAACCGTCCTCGTCGTCCACCGGCCCGTCCTCGTCGTCCACCGGGCGCGCCAGCAGGTCGACGCTGCCGGAGACCGAGGTGGCCCAGAGTTTGCCCGTGCCCGCACCCAGCACTCCCTGGGCATCCCGGGACCAGCTGGGCCCGTCCCCTGGGACGACCTCGGGGAAGGCGCTGGTGATCCGGCCCGATGTGGTGTGCAGGTGAACGGCCAGGTCACTGTCCTCGCGTACCCGCACGGTCACGCTGCCGGACGTGGTCGCCAGCCGGACCTCGCCGCGTCGTGGGTTGTCCAGGTCGCAGGTGATCGAGCCGGACTGGGTGGTGGCGTGCACCCGTTCGGCCGCCCCGGCGGCCAGCACCAGTTCACCGGAGACCGTCTCCATGCTCAGGTCGCCGCCGACGCCCAACGCCTCGACGGGACCGGACACGAGCCGGGCCGTGGTGCGACCGGTGAGCCCCATCAGGGTCAGCTGACCCGTGGTGATCTCGACCCGGGTGTCCGTACGCAGACCGGAGACCACCGCCGAGCCGTCCACCAGGCGCAGGTTGGCCGGGGTGTCCGGCGGGACGGCCACCGACACCTGGACCCGGAACCGCCAACCGGCGGTGAGCAACCACCACAGCACGCTCGGCCAGTGTGGCGGTCGGGCCTGCTGGACGCAGAGGCGACCGTCCCGGACCTCGACGGCGAGGCTGGTCCGGTCGCACCGGGTGACCTCGACCCGCCCGGGTCCCTCGGTGCCCACCACCGCCAACCGGCCGGAGATCAGCGAGACGTCCAGCCGGTCGACCGGCTCGTCAAGCGTGAGCCGGCGCGGACCGTCGATCGTCCAGCGGGGCATGGGCGCTCTCCCTCACGAGTTCGCGCCCACGATAACGCGATACATCGCGACTGCGCCACGCACCCCGCCGGGAGGACCGGGTGGCCAACTCGGCGATCCGGGCCAGGTCGCGGCGGTCGGCGTCCGCCGGATGCAGCGCCGGCGCCACGGTCACCGAGACCACCAGATCGGGTACGGCGAGCACCCGGCGCAACGACACGGCCAGGCTCTCCTCGCCGAGGAACGCGGCAGCGGTCGTGCCGGTCGCCCCCGAACCGGTGCGGTAGCCGATGGTCAGCGGCACCACCGTGGCCCGCGCGTCGAGCGCGGCCTGGAACAGCGCCGGCCGGAACCGACCGGAGCCCGGACACGCGCCGGCCCGGGGCAGGCCGCACCACGTCGTACCCTCCGGGAAGGCCGTGACCACCCCGCCGGCCCGCAGTGCCGCCGCCACCTCACGCACGGTTCCCGGCAGCGTCCGCGGCCGGGACCGGTCGATGAAGATCGTGCCGGCCGCGGCGGCCAACGGGCCGACCAGCGGCCAGGCCCGCACCTCGCGCTTGGCCACCATCCGGGTGGGCGTCACCGCCAGCACGGCCAGCACGTCCAACCAGGACGTGTGGTTGGCGACCACCAGGGCCCGCCGCGCCGGCGGGCGGGCGACCCCGCCGATCCGCAGCCGGATCCCCAACGCGCGCAGGATCGATCGCGCCCAGTACCGGCCGACCCGGGCCCGACCGGCCGGGCCGAGCAGCGGGAGCACCGGCAGCAGGAGCGGGCTCAGCGCCAGCACGACGAGCAGCCCGGCGAGCCGACCGGCGCGGCGGGCCACACCGACCTGGTCACCGCTCCCGGCGAGACAACCCGGTCCGCATTCCGGCCGGGGATGCCAGAGCGGATTCACCATCGCGACGGTCATCACGACTCGCCGAGGAAGTGCCGGCGGTAGCGCGGGTGCATCCGGTCCAGGCTCAGCAGGACGTACAGGTCCGCGCAGCCGAAGGCCGGATCGTAGGCCGGCTCGCCGCAGACCCAGGCGCCCAACCGCAGATACCCGCGCAGCAGCGGCGGTACGGCCACCCGGGGTGCCCCGCCGGCCGCGTGGGCCGCCAGCGCGGGCCCGGCGGCCGGTTCACCCAGCCAGGGCCGGTGCGGACGGACCCGCATCGGCGGCGGCGCGAGGTGCCGGGCCGAGACCTGTGACCAGACCCCGGCGGCGGTCGCCCCGCCGTCCTCCAGCGGCACCGAGGCGCAGCCGCCGAGCCAGCGCAGACCCTTAAGGTGCAGGTAGCGGGCGATGCCGGCCCACATCAGGTTGATCACCGCGCCGGACCGGTACTCGGGGTCGACGCACGAGCGGCCGATCTCCACCAGTTGGTCCTGGAGCGGGTCGAGGGCGGACAGGTCGAACTCGCTGTCGCCGTACCGCCGGCCGGCGGCCTTCGACCGGTCCGGCGGGAGCATCCGGTACGTCCCGACCACCCGGCCGGTACGGTCGTCCCGGACGAGCAGGTGGTCGCAGTACGCATCGAGATCATCGACGTCCAGCCCGACCGTGTGGGTGTCGAGCCGGGCGCCCAGTTCGTCGGCGAAGACCTGGTGCCGCAGCCGCTGTGCGGCGGCGACCTGGGTGGCGTCGTCGGCGATCAGCAGGGTGTAACCGCTGGTGCCGGCGGGTGCGTCGGCGGAGAGCAGAACTGCCATGGGTCCTGTGTAGGGCCGCTCGCTGCCGCCGACGTGTCGCCCGCCGGTTGGCCGGATGTCGATCCGGTGAACGGAACGCCCACCGGGCCCGCCGCGCGTCGGCACCGGCCGTAGGCTGGGCGGATGATCATCGAAGGTCGGTACAACGGCCCGCCCGGATCCGCTAACGGCGGGTACGCGGCCGGGCTGTTCGCCGCCGCGTACCCGGCCGGCGCCGGCGCAGCCGTCGAGGTCACGTTGCGCCGGCCACCGCCGCTGGAGACGCCGCTGCGACTCGACGGCGACACGGTCCGCGACCCGGACGGCGAGCTGGTGGCCGAGCTGGGCCGGGTGCCGGTGTTCGCCGACGAGGTTGAGCCACCCGTCGACCCCGACACGGCGGCGGCGGTGGCCGTCGACTATCCCGGCTTCGTCGAGCATCCCTTTCCCACCTGCTACGTGTGCGGACCCGAGCGGGCCGACGGGCTACGGATCTTCCCGGGTCGGCTGCCGGACGGGCGTACCGCGGCGCCCTTCGTGGTGCCGGTGGGCGCGGCCGCGGTGACGGTGTGGGCCGCGCTGGACTGTCCCGGCGGGTGGGCCGTGCTGGCACCCGGCCGCCCGTACGTGCTCGGCCGGATGGCGGCGGTGGTGCGGCGGGTCCCGGCACCGGGTTCGGCCTGCGTGGTGACCGGGTCCATGGTCGAGGTACGCGGTCGCAAGGCGCTGGTCCGGTCCACCCTGTACGGACCGGGTGGCGAGCCGCTCGGATCCGCGCGGGCCACCTGGATCGCCGTCTGAGCGGTCCTACCTGAGAAGGAGAAGCGGATCCATCCCGATCCTGATTGACCGGACCCCGTCAACCAGTCACGCTGTGCAACGGCGCGGCCATCGGGGCCGTGCCGCACGGGAGGAGTGAAATGACCGACGGGCAGCGAAGCCCCACGAGCGGAGATGGCAGGATCGTCGTTTCCGGCCTGACGAAGCACTACAAGAACGTCCGGGCCGTCGACAATCTGTCGTTCACCGTCGCACCCGGCCGGGTGACCGGCTTCCTGGGGCCGAACGGCGCCGGTAAGACGACCACCCTCCGGATGCTCCTCAACCTGGTCCACCCCACCGCCGGGACCGCGACCATCGGTGGTCACCGGTACGCCGACCTCAGTGATCCGCTCCGCCAGGTCGGTGCCGTGCTGGAGGCGTCCAGCGCGCACAAGGGCCGGACCGGCATCAACCATCTGCGGGTGATCGCCGCCGCCGCGGGGCTGCCCCGGAGCCGGGCGGACGAGGCGCTGGCCCTGGTCGGGTTGACGCCCGCCGCGAAGCGCAAGTTCAAGGGCTACTCGCTGGGCATGAAGCAGCGGCTCGGTATCGCCGCGGCGATGCTCGGCGACCCCCGGGTGCTGATCCTGGACGAGCCGGCCAACGGTCTGGACCCCGAGGGCATCCGGTGGATGCGCGGGTTCCTCAAGTCGCTGGCCGGCGAGGGTCGTACGGTGCTGGTCTCCAGCCACCTGCTGTCCGAGATGCAGCTCCTCGCCGACGACGTGGTGATCATCGCGGCCGGCAAGCTGGTCCGGCAGGGCCCGGTCGACGAGGTGATCGGCTCGATGGCGCACACCACCCGGGTCCGGGTCCGTACGCCCCAGTCGGACGTCCTGGCCGGCGCGCTCGGCGGCGAGAACGTCACGGTCGAGAAGGGCGCCGACGGCCTGTTGCTGGTGGCCGGTCTGGACGCCCCGGCGATCGGCCGGGCGGCCCTGGCCAACCAGGTGGAGCTGCACGAGCTGACCACCGAACGCCCCGACCTGGAGGGCGTGTTCCTGGAGCTGACGGCCGGAAAGGCGGGGATCCGATGAGTCTGGTCCGGTCCGAGCTACTCAAGATCCGTACGACCAACACCTGGTGGCTGTTCGGCCTCGGCGCGTTCGTCATGCTGATCCTGGCGTTCGCTTTCAACGCCATCAGCGCGCACTTCGTGCTCAAGGCCGCCGCGGAGATCCCCAAGGACGCCTCGCCGGACCAGATCGAGCAGATCCGCGCCCAGGCCGACAGCCTCTACCAGGCGGCCAACCTCTACACCTCGGGCCAGTTCTTCGGCCTGCTGTTCGTGATGCTGCTCGGGATCCTGGTGGTGACCAACGAGTTCCACCACCAGACCGCCACCACCACGTTCCTGGCCACCCCGCACCGCAGCGCCGTGGTGCTCGCCAAGCTCGTGACGGCGGCGCTGTTCGGCGCGATGATCTGGCTGCTCACCACGGTGCTCTCCATCCCGGCCGGGCTGGTCTTCCTGCACTCGGAGGGGGTGGCCGATCACCTGGGCGACTGGGGTACGACCCGGCCGATCCTGCTCAACCTGCTGGCGTACGTGCTGTGGGGCATCCTGGGCGTCGGTCTGGGGGTGCTGATCCGCAGCCAGATCGGGGCCACCGTGACCGCGGCGCTGGCGTACGTGCTCGGCACCTTCGCCGCCGGGATCATCTTCAGCCTGCTCCAGCAGAAGTGGGAGTGGGTGGGCAAGCTCCAGGTGATCATCCCGTCGATCGCCTCCGGATTGATGATCAGTGGCACGGAGTTGCCCGGCAGCCCGCCGCAGTGGGTGGGCGCGGTCGTGCTGATCGCGTACGCCGTGGTCACCGGGCTGATCGGAACGCTTGTGGTACGGACTCGCGACATCTCCTGAACCGCGGGACCTGGGGGCCGTCGCGTGCTCGCGGCGGCCCCCGGCCGTGGTAATCCGCAGGGGTTGTGAAAACCGACACGGGGCCGATGCGGAAATGCTGCCGGTTACCGTACGGCGTAGCCTGGAACGGGTCGTCGGAGTCCGCCCTGACGGGGCGGCAGACCCGCGAGACACCACGAAAGAGGCGATTACTGGCCGTGTCGACCCAGCAGACTTCGCAGGAGAACCCACTGGCGGGTTTCGGCCCGAACGAGTGGATCGTCGAGGAGATGTACCAGCGGTACCTCGCCGACCCAACAAGCGTCGATTCGGCCTGGCACGAGTTCTTCGCCGACTACCGTCCGGTGGGCGCGCCCGACGGCGGATCCACCACGACCGCTGCGCAGACCGCCGGGACGAGCACCACCGTGGGCCGGGCACCGGCCGCCACGGGCGGCGCACCGACCGCCGCCAACGACACCGGGACGGCGGACGGCGCCAAGGGCGCCAGGGCCGCCACCGACGCCAAGGCCGCGCCGGGCGCCCCGACCGCCAAGCAGTCACCACCCGCCGCCAGCCCGCAACCGCCCGCCGGCAAACCGCAGCCGGCCGCCGACAAGGCGGCCGGGGACGGCCGGGCGACCGCGCCGAAGGCCCCGACCACCCCGCCGGCACCGGCCGCCGCGAAGACCGCGGCCGGGAACCGGGAGCCGGCCGCCAAGAACGAGCCCAGGGCCACCGACGGCACCGGGTCGGACACCGAGGTACGTACCGTCCCGCTGCGCGGGGTGGCCGCCCGGATCGTCCAGAACATGGACGCCTCGCTCGCCGTGCCCACCGCGACCAGCGTGCGCGCCGTCCCGGCGAAGCTGCTCGTCGACAACCGGATCGTGATCAACAACCACCTGGCCCGGGGGCGCGGTGGCAAGGTCAGCTTCACCCACCTGATCGGGTACGCGATGGTCCGGGCGCTGTCCGAGCGGCCGGAGATGAACTACGCGTTCACCACGGTCGGCGGCAAGCCGGCGGTGGTCCAGCCGGAGCGCGTCAACCTGGGCATCGCGATCGACCTGGTGAAGCCGGACGGGTCGCGCACCCTCGTGGTGCCGTCGATCAAGGGCTGCGAGCGGATGGACTTCCGCCAGTTCTGGCAGGCGTACGAGGACGTGGTCCGCCGGGCCCGGCGCAACGAGCTGACCATGGAGGACTACGCCGGTACGACGATCTCGCTGACCAACCCCGGCGGGATCGGTACGGTGCACTCCCAGCCGCGGCTGATGACGGGCCAGGGCACGATCATCGGCGTCGGCGCCATGGAGTACCCGGCGCCCTACGCGGGCATGTCCGAGGAGACCCTGGCCGAGCACGCTGTCAGCAAGATCATCACGCTGACCAGCACGTACGACCACCGGATCATCCAGGGCGCCCAGTCCGGCGAGTTCCTCAAGGTCATGCACGAGCTGCTGCTCGGCGAGCGCGGCTTCTACGACCAGATCTTCACCTCGCTGCGCATCCCGTACGAGCCGGTGCGCTGGATGCGCGACGTCGCCGTCAGCTCCGAGGGTCAGATCAACAAGACCGCCCGGGTACACGAGCTGATCCATGCGTACCGGGTGCGCGGGCACCTGATGGCGGACACCGATCCGCTTGAGTTCAAGATCAGGAAGCACCCGGACCTGGACGTCCTGGAGCACGGGCTCACCCTGTGGGACCTGGACCGCAGCTTCCCCGTCGCCGGCTTCGCCGGCCGGCAGAAGATGAAGCTGCGCGAGGTGCTGGGCGTGCTGCGGGACTCCTACTGCCGCCGGGTCGGCGTGGAGTACATGCACATCCAGGACCCGGAGGAGCGCCGCTGGATCCAGGAACGGATCGAACTGCCGCACCAGAAGCCGACGCCCGAGGAGCAGAAGCACGTCCTCAACCGGCTCAACGCGGCCGAGGCGTTCGAGACCTTCCTGCAGACCAAGTACGTCGGGCAGAAGCGCTTCTCGCTGGAGGGCGGCGAGTCGCTGATCCCGCTGCTGGGCGAGGTGCTGGAGGCGTCGGCCGAGGACGGACTGGACGAGGTCGTCATCGGGATGGCGCACCGCGGCCGGCTCAACGTGCTGGCCAACATCGTCGGCAAGCCGTACGAGAAGATCTTCTCGGAGTTCGAGGGCCACCTCGACCCCCGTTCCACCCAGGGTTCGGGCGACGTGAAGTACCACCTCGGCCAGGTCGGCAAGTTCACCACCCCGGGCGGCGACCACTCGATCAAGGTCTCGGTGACGGCGAACCCGTCCCACCTGGAGGCCGTGGATCCGGTGCTGGAGGGCATCGTCCGGGCCAAGCAGGACCGGATCGACCTCAAGCTGGAGGGCTACACCGTGCTGCCGCTGGCGGTGCACGGTGACGCCGCCTTCGCCGGTCAGGGCGTGGTCGCCGAAACCCTCAACCTGTCCCAGCTGCGCGGCTACCGCACCGGCGGCACCGTACACGTGGTGGTGAACAACCAGGTCGGTTTCACCACCGCGCCCCGGCACAGCCGGTCGAGTCTCTACAGCACCGACGTGGCGCGCATGATCCAGGCGCCGATCTTCCACGTGAACGGTGACGACCCGGAGGCCGTGGTCCGGGTCGCCCGGCTGGCCTTCGAGTACCGGCAGGCGTTCAACAAGGACGTGGTCATCGACCTCGTCTGCTACCGCCGGCGCGGGCACAACGAGGGCGACGACCCGTCGATGACCAACCCGGAGATGTACAAGATCATCGACTCGAAGCGCTCGGTCCGCAAGCTCTACACCGAGGAGCTGATCGGGCGCGGCGACATCACCGTGGAGGACGCCGAGGAGCTGCTGCGGGACTTCCAGTCCCAGCTCGAACGGGTCTTCAAGGCCACCCGGGACGCCGCCTCGTCGGCCCGCCAGCCGAGCCGGCAGCGCCGGCAGCCCGAGCCGGAACCCGAGGTCCAGACCGCCACCGACGCCGAGGTGATCCGTCGGGTCGGCGAGGCGCACGTCCGACTGCCCGAGGGCTTCACCCCGCACAAGCGGGTACGGCAGCTGCTGGACAAGCGGGCCAAGATGTCCGTCGAGGGTGACATCGACTGGGCGTTCGGCGAGATCATCGCGTTCGGCGCCCTGCTGCACGACGGGATCACGGTCCGGCTGGCCGGCCAGGACTCCCGGCGCGGCACGTTCGTCCAGCGTCACTCGGTGCTGGTCGACTCCAGTGACGGCGCCGAGTACTTCCCGCTGTCGACGCTCGCCGACGACACCCGGGGCCGGTTCTTCGTACACGACTCGCTGCTGTCCGAGTACGCGGCCATGGGCTTCGAGTACGGCTACTCGGTCGAGAACACCGAGGCGCTGGTGGCCTGGGAGGCCCAGTTCGGCGACTTCGCCAACGGGGCCCAGTCGGTGGTCGACGAGTTCATCTCGTCGGGCGAGGTCAAGTGGGGCCAGCAGTCGGCCGTGACGCTGCTGCTGCCGCACGGACACGAGGGCCAGGGTCCGGACCACACCTCGGGCCGCCCGGAACGGTTCCTGCAGATGTGCGCCGAGGACAACATGCGGGTCGCCATCCCGACCACCCCGGCGAACCACTTCCACCTGCTGCGCCGGCAGGCGCTGTCGCCGAAGCGCAAGCCGCTGGTGGTCTTCACGCCCAAGTCGCTGCTGCGGCACAAGCTCTGCGTCTCGGGCGTCGAGGAGTTCACCTCGGGCACCTTCCGGCCGGTCATCCCGGACACGGAGGTACGCCCCGAGGAGGTCAGGCGGGTCCTGCTCTGCTCCGGCAAGGTCTACTACGACCTGGTGACGGCCCGCGCCGAGCGGAAGATCACCGACACCGCGATCGTCCGGTTGGAGCAGCTCTACCCGCTGCCCGTCGAGGAGGTCCGCGCCGCGCTCGCCACGTACCAGGGCGCCGAGGACTTCGCGTGGGTCCAGGAGGAGCCGGCCAACCAGGGCGCCTGGTCGTTCGTCGCGCTCAACCTGCTGGAGCACCTGGAGGCCGTACGCCTGCGGCGGATCTCCCGGCCCGCGGCGGCGGCTCCGGCGGTGGGTTCCACCAAGCTGCACGAGGCCGAGCAGAACGCCCTCATCGAGGCGGCCCTCCCCCGGCCCTGACAACGGCGCATGTCGGAACGGCTCCATCCGGTACGCCGGGTGGAGCCGTTCCGCCGTTGACCCGACGGCCCGACGGCCCGACGGCCCGACGGCCCGACCGACGAACCACATCGAGGAGAACCATGTACTTCACCGACCGGGGCATCGAGGAACTGGTCGAGCGGCGCGGCGAGGAGAGCGTCACGCTGGACTGGCTCGGCGAGCGGTTGCGGGACTTCGTCGACCTCAATCCCGAGTTCGAGACGCCGATCGAGCGCTTCGCGACCTGGCTGGCCCGGCTCGACGACCCGGACGAGGATTAGCTGCTTCGAGCGGATCCGGTGGGGGGATCAAGGAGGGGATCTGGGGAGCCCAGCCGCTCCGGGCGGTCAGGCTTGATCCCTCCGCGGCTGGGCTCCCCAGATCCCTGACCGCACCGTGGCCGGACTTGGCCTGCCCACTCGCCTCTGGTTGAGGGGTTTCCCGCCGACCCGCCACCTCACACCGAGTGGGACTTCCGCCGACCCGCCACCGCACGCCGAGTGGGATTTCCGCCGGCCCCACCCACGACGGGATCAAGCCTGACCGCCCAGAGTGGGTGGGGCCGGCGGAAATCCCACCCACCAGCGGAATCCCACCCACCAGCGGAATCCCCGCGCCGCTGCCTGGTTGGGGACCAAGGACCCGGGCGGGGCGGGCGGCGATCTTGTAGGTTCGGGGAGTGGCTCGGAGTGTCTACGTCGCCGGTCTGGGACACGGCGGCGGCAAGTCCACCATCGCGCTCGGCCTGACCGAACTTCTCTCCCGTCAGGTCGGGCGGATCGGCGTGTTCCGACCGCTGGTCACGGCGCCGGGCCGGGACGAGATCCTGACGTTGCTGGCCGCCCGGTACCGGGTCGATCTGCCGGTCGAGGCGCTGGCCGGCAGCACCTACGCCGAGGCGGCCGAACTGGTCGCCGACGGCCGACGGGAGGAACTGGTCAGTCGGATCGTCGAGCGCTATCGCGCGGTGGAGCGGGAGTGTTCGGCCGTCGTGGTGATCGGCAGCGACTTCGACGACGCCCCGGAGACGGGGCACGGTGGGCTGCCCCGGGAGCTGGCCTTCAACGCCCGGCTGGCGAACGAGTTCGGCAGCGTGGTGGTTCCGGTGGTGGACGGACTCGGGCAGGACACCGAGGCGGTGCGCGGCGCGGCGCGCAGCGCGTACCACGATCTGGAAGACCTCGGCGCGACGGTGCTGGCGGTGCTGGCCAACCGGGTGGCGGCGCCGATGACGCTGCCGGGCCTGCCGGTGCCGGCGTACGCGGTTCCCGAGGTGCCGACCGTCTCGGCGCCGACGGTGGCCGAGGTGGCCGAGGCGCTGGGCGCCACCCGGCTGGTCGGCGACGCGGCGGCGCTGAGCCGGGACGTCCTGGACTTCGTGGTCGGTGCGGCGCACGTACCGACGCTGCTCGACCACCTCTCCGACGGCGCCCTGATGATCACCCCGGGCGACCGCGCGGACCTGGTGTTGGCGGCCGGTGCCGCGCACGTGGCCGGTCAGGTCTCGCTGGCGGGTCTCGTGCTCACCCTCGGCGAGCGGCCGGACGCCCGGGTGATGCGGGTGCTGGCGGGCCTGAACACCGGCCTGGCGGTGCTCTCGGTGCGCAGCGACAGCTTCGACACGGTGGCCGCGTCGAGCCGGATCGAGGGCCGGCTCAGCGCCGCCAACCCGCGCAAGGTGGAGGCCGCGCTGGGTGCCTTCGAGGATCACGTGGACACCGACGAGCTGTCCCGGCGGCTCCAGGTGACCCGGTCCACCCGGGTCACCCCGCTGATGTTCGAGAACGCCCTGCTGGAACGGGCCCGGGGCGACCGGCGGCGGATCGTGCTGCCGGAGGCCGGCGACGAGCGCGTCCTGCGGGCCACCGAGATCCTGCTCCGTCGGGGCGTCGTCGACCTCACCCTGCTCGGCGAGCCCGTCGAGGTGGCCCGGCGGGCCCGCGAACTCGGCGTCGACCTCACCGGTGCCGACGTGGTCGACCCGGCCACCAGCCAGTGGCGCGAGGAGTTCGCCGCCGGCTACGCCGAGCTGCGGCAGCATCGAGGGGTACGCCTGGACCTCGCCCGGGACATCGTCGCTGATCCGAACTACTTCGGCACCATGATGGTCCGGTGCGGTCGGGCCGACGGCATGGTGTCCGGCGCCACCCGCAGCACCGCCGCCACCATCCGGCCGGCGTTCGAGGTCATCCGGACCCGGCCGGGAGTGTCGGTGGCCTCCAGCGTCTTCTTCATGCTGCTGGCCGACCGGGTGCTGGTGTACGGCGACTGCGCGATCATTCCCGACCCGGACGCCACGCAGCTCGCCGACATCGCGGTCTCCTCGGCGGAGACGGCGGCCCGGTTCGGTGTCGAGCCCCGGGTGGCGATGCTGTCGTACTCGACCGGCACCTCGGGCTCCGGCGCGGACGTCGACAAGGTCGCCCAGGCGACGGCGCTGGTCCGGGAGCGCCGTCCGGATCTGCTGGTCGAGGGCCCCATCCAGTACGACGCGGCCATCGACCCGAGGGTGGCGGCCACCAAGCTGCCGGACAGTCCGGTGGCCGGGCGGGCGACGGTTTTCGTGTTCCCCGACCTGAACACCGGGAACAACACCTACAAGGCGGTGCAGCGCTCGGCCGGCGCGGTGGCCGTCGGTCCGGTGATCCAGGGGCTGCGCCGACCGGTGAACGACCTGTCCCGGGGCGCGACCGTGCCGGACATCGTCAACACGGTGGCCATCACCGCCATCCAGGCCGCCGCGGAGGAGGACCGGTGAGCCGGCTGCTGGTGCTCAACTGCGGCTCGTCGTCGGTCAAGTACCGGCTCTTCGACGGAAACGCCGAGCCCGACCGGGACGCCGGGTCTGGCGGGGACACCGAGCTGAACGGAAACGCCGGGCCGGACGGAAACGCTGAGCTGGACCGGTACACCGTGCTCGACGGCGGTGTGGTCGAGCGGATCGGCGAGGCCGGCGACGGGCCGGCGGACCATGAGAGCGCCCTGCGCGCGGTGCTGGACCGGCTGGACCTGACCGGACTGGGCGCGGTCGGGCATCGCGTGGTACACGGTGGCATCCGGTTCACCGAGCCCACGCTGCTCGATGACGAGGCGGAACGGGCCATCCGCGACCTGGTACCGCTGGCACCGCTGCACAATCCGGCGAACCTGACCGGCATCGAGGTGGCCCGGCGGCTGCTGCCGGACGTACCGCAGGTCGCGGTCTTCGACACGGCCTTCCACCGGACCCTGCCGGAGACCGCCGCGCGCTACGCGATCGACACGGCGACCGCCGACCGGTTCCAGATCCGCCGGTACGGCTTCCACGGCACGTCCCACTCGTACGTGTCGCGGCGCACCGCGCGGTTGCTGGACCGCCCGTACGCCGGGACGAACGTCATCACGCTGCACCTGGGCAACGGCGCGAGCGCGTGCGCGGTGGCCGGCGGACGCAGCGTCGCCACCTCGATGGGAATGTCCCCGCTGGAGGGGCTGGTGATGGGCACCCGCAGCGGTGACATCGACCCCGCTGTCGTCTTCCACCTGCGCCGCGAGGCCGGAATGGCGGTGGACGAGATCGACGACCTGCTTAACCACCGAAGCGGTCTACTCGGGCTGTGCGGCGCCAACGACATGCGCGAGGTGCTGCGCCGGCGGTCCGCCGGGGACACCGACGCGGTCCTCGCGTTCGACATGTACTGCCGGCGGATCCGTGAGTACGTGGGCGCGTACTACGCGCTGCTGGGCCGGCTCGACGCGGTCACCTTCACGGCGGGGGTGGGCGAGCACGCGGCCGAGGTCCGGGCCGAGGCCCTGGCCGGGTTGGACCGGCTGGGCATCACCGTGGACCCGGACCGGAACGCCGGTTCCGGGGACCGGCTCATCTCTCCGCCGGGCGCCGAGGTGGCGGTCTGCGTGGTCGCGACCGACGAGGAACGGGAGATCGCCCGGGAGACCGCGGCGGTGCTCAGCGGCCACGGGAGTTAGGAAGAACCCCTTTCGACGACCCGTCAGCCTGTGGAGACCGTTCGGCGTCACGGGCGTTAGGAAGGGGCCCTTCCTACACAAGAAGCGATAAGAGGGGACCCTTCCTTACCGCTCAGAGGACGAGCCAGGCCAGCAGGGCGACGACCACGACGACGGCCGCGATCCCGATGATCAGGGGAAGCCGGGAGGGCTGCGGGGCAGCCGCCTCGGGCTCCGTGGCGAACGCGCGGAATGCCTCGGTGTTGCCGCTCGGGTCGGCATGGGTGTCGGACATGCGACGACCATAGCGAAACGGGACGGGGTGGGGCTGTCCCCACCCGTACGGTCGGGATTTCCCACCGCCGGTCGGGGTGCTTGCGGGATCGATCGGGGTCCTCACCCGCGCCTACCGTGAGGGCATGACGATCTTTCCGCTGCCGGTCCGGTCCCTGTCGCGTCGACGGTCCTGGCGCCGCCCGGAGATGCTCCGGTGGGCGCTGGGCGCCCTCGTGGTGGTGCTGGCGGTCGGGGCGTTGGCGGTGACCCTGGACAATGCCGGCGCGGCGCAGGGATCGGAACGCGCCGGCGACACGGTCGAACTGCTTAAGTGGTGCTGGAGCCGGCTCGCCGGATGAAACGGGGCGTAATCCTCCTTTCGGCCTCGCCGTAGCGACCGGAAAGGCGGTCCCCGCGGTCCGGGTAACACCTACCGTGATGATGGTGAACGTGAAACTGATTCCGTCGGTGCTGGTTGCCGCCATGCTGGCGGTCCTGCTGGCCGGCTGCGGCGGCGCGGTGGCCGCGACCGTACCGGTGGGCGCGCCGGTGACCGCGCCGGCCGACCCGGCGGGCCGGGCACCGGAGCGTCAGTTCCCGGTCGGCGTCCGCAGCATCGCGCTGGCCCGGGGCACGAGCCGCCCCCTGCCGACCACCATCTGGTATCCGGCGACCGGCGGCGCGGTCGACGCGCTGCCCCGCTCCGACGCGCCGGTCGCCGCCGGCCGTTTCCCGCTGGTGCTGTTCAGCCACGGCCTGGTCAGCCTTCCGGAACTGCACGCCGAGATGGCCCGCCGCTGGGCCGCCGCCGGGTTCGTGGTGGCGGCGCCCGCGTACCCGCACACCAACCGGCGGACCGCGAGTTTCAGCCGGTCGGACGTCCGGAACCAACCGGCGGACGCCTGGCTGGTGATCCGCCGGGTGGGCCTGCTGGACAGCACCCCCGGCGATCCGCTGGCCGGGCACCTGGACCCCACCCGAGTGGTCGCCGCCGGTCACTCGGCCGGTGGTTACACCACGGCCGGGCTGTTCACCTCCGCCCGGCCCACCGCGCTGCGCGGCGGCATCATCATCGCCGGCGGAATGCGCGGGATGTTCGGCGGGCCGCCGGCCGCGCTGTTGTTCGTACACGGCGACCGGGACGGCACCGTACCGCTGCGGACCGGGCGGGCCGCCTTCGACCAGGTCCGCTGGCCCAAGGCGTTCCTGACCCTCTCCGGTCAGGGTCACTCGGGCTACCTTTCGCCCGGCCGGCCGGGATTCGTCGAGACCATGGCCGCCACCACCGACTTCCTGCGCTGGCGGCTCTACGACGATCAGGCCGCCCGGCAGCGCCTGCCGGTGGACGCGAACCGGTCCGGGGCGGCCAGCCTCGACGACCGGCTGTGACGGGCGAGGCACAATCGGGTTCATGTCCCGTCGTCACGCCGCCGCCGTCGGCGCCGCCGTCCTGCTGACCACGCTGGGCGGCTGCACCAGCGGACCGGATCGGCCGACCCCGCCCCCGACCAGGGTCGACGCGCGACCGGCCAGACGTCGGCCAGCCCCGCTGGGCACGCGCCGGCGCGCGGCTTCCCGGTGGGGGTCCGGGAGGTACGGCTGAGCCGGAACGACCGGTCACTGCCCGTCACGGTGTGGTACCCCGCCACCGGCGGACGGACCGGCAGCGGTTCGGCCACACCCCACCCGCGACGCGGCGTTCCGGTCGCCGCCGGACGTTTCCCGGTGGTGCTGTTCAGCCACGGCCTGTCCGCCCGCCCGGCGGACTACGAGTTGCTGCTCTCGGCCTGGGCCTCGGCCGGGTTCGTGGTGGCGGCGCCCACCTACCCGCACACCAGCCGGCAGGCGGCCCGGTTCGACGTCCTGGACGTGCTCAACCAGCCAGCGGACGCGTCGTACGTCCTGACCTCGGTGCTGGCCCTCGACGGCCGGGCTGGCGATCCGCTGCGTGGCCACCTGGCCACCGACCGGGTCGCCGCGGCCGGGCACTCGGCCGGCGGGGTGACCACGGTGGGGCTGTTCACGGCGGACCGGGACGACCGGCTCGACGCCGGCATCGTCCTCGCGGGCAGCGCGCTCGGGGTGGGTACCGGCTTCGCCGGGGCGGCCGCACCGCAGCTTTTCGTACACGGTGAGCGGGATGACGTGGTCTCGTACGCCGCCGGCAAGGCCGCGTACGACGCGGTGCCGTGGCCCAAGGCCATGCTCAGCCTGCCCTCGGGCGACCATGGCGGCTCCCTGGCCCGCGCCGGCAACCCGGCGTTCCGGGTGGTGGCGGACAGCACCCTCGAATTCCTGCGCTGGACGCTGTACGGCGACGCGGACGCCCGGCGGCGGCTGCCGGCCGAGGCCACCCGGGGCGGCCTGGCGGTCCTCGACGACCGGTTGTGACGTCGAGGACCGTCGGCGCGGCGCCCCGGCCGGTCCGAGGCTCGGCGCTCAGCACACCACCGGCTCGGCGCTCAGCGCACCACCGGCTCGGCGCTCAGCGCACCACCGGCTCGGCGCTCAGCGCACCACCGGCTCGGCGCTCAGCACACCACCGGCTCGGCGCTCAGCGCACCACCGCCAGCCCGGTGTCCGCCCAGAGGTTGCTGGGCTGGTCCCAGATGATCCCGGCCTGGCTGGGCCGGTCGATGACGCCGTACCGGCAGTCGTGCCCGAAGACGTTGCTGGTGAACCGGATGTTGCGGCCCCGCAGGTCGATCCGTACCCCGATCGAGAAGTTCCCGCCCGTGCAGTAGTTGTTCGCGAACAGCAGGTTGTCGACCATCGGCGCGGTGGTGGAACCGACCATCAGGCAGGCGTTCATCGGGTCCCGGGTGACCGGGTTGTACGCCTCCAGCCGGTTGTGCCGGACCACGATGTTGACCGCGCCGGTGGTCTGCAACGTGTCGTTGTGCGAGGCACCAACCCGGGCCAGGTGGTGGATCCACGAGTCCTCGATCACCGTGCCATCGCCCAGTCGGGGACCGTCGATGACGTTGCCGATGTCCACCCGACGCAGGGTGTAGCTGGCGCAGCAGACCGCTGCGGCGTTGGTACGCAGGCCGTCGATCTCCGAGTCCTCGACCAGGAGGTTCCGGACCCCGGGCATCGTACGGATGGCGTAGTTGCCGCCGCATCTGATGCGCGTCCTGCGAATCGTCACGTTGTTCACGGCCACCGTCACACAGCCGCTGACGTTCAGTCCGCTGACCACCTGTCCCGGGGTCGACACGGTGAGCGAACCGGATGCCCGCAGGGTGGTGCCGGTCGGTACGCCGGTGGTGGCTGCCGAGGGAAACCCACCGGGCAGCGCCGCGGTGGTGGCACCGGCCGGCGCGTCGGCGTCGTCCGCGACCGCGTCGGCGGCGAGTCGAGCGACCTCGGTGGTGCTCCGAGCGACCTTGGCGGCTCCCGAGTCGGTCGCCGGTGCCGTTCCGGTGGCCGACCGGGCGCCGGTGCCGTCCGGCCCGGTCCCGGCACCCAACTCGGCGTCGGTGTCGACCGGTTTGCCGTTCCAGGTGGACCCGGTGATCGTGGCGGGGGCCGAGGGTCCGTACCGGAAACCGACCGGACAATTGACCAACCGGACCCGACGGGCGGTGTAGTTGCCGAAGGCAATCCCGTTCGTCGCCGACCCGGTGCAATAGATCCGGGTGTCCTCGATCACCGTCCCGGTGACGTCCGGAGCTATCCGTACGGCATAACCGCCGCCGGCCCGGACCACCGAGTTCCGGATCGTCACATTGTCCGCCCGAACATGGATGTAGCCATCGATCACCCTGCCGTCCAGGACCGTTCCGGCCCTCAGCACGGTGACCGGCCCACCCCGCTCACCGGCCGTGGCCACCCCCACCCCGGCGACCACCATCAGCGCGGCGACCAGGATCGACACCATCAGGGAGCGGGGCACCCGGGACTCCTGCCGCCCCGACCGGCGAGCGGTTCCGTCGTACTTCGCGATGCGGTTCAAGATTGGTCCCCTCGACAGTTGCATTGTCCGGGATCAGTTCCCAGCGAGGCGGACTATAGCGAAATTCATAGATCCGGAGTTTTATCAACCAAAGATCGTGAAGGAAACCTTTAGCCCACCTGAAGAGGACCTTTTCCAGAACTTATCCTGGCATTTTCCGGCGCTTATCCACCGGCGTGTCCGACGGGACCCGCAGACCAGCCGCCGAATTTTCAGATGGCGGAGCACCAGCGTGTCGGACCGGCGACAGTCGTCCGCACCCCACCTCGGGGCACCGGAGCCTGCCGTCAGGCCGAGTGATCGATGACGACCTTGCCGAAGACGTCCCCTGACCACAGCCGGGCGAACGCCTCGGGCACCCGCGAGAACGGTACGACCCGGTCGACCACCGGACGGATGCCACGGTCCACACAGAGCGCCATCAGGTCGGCGAGTTCGGCGGGCGTGCCCATCGACGTACCGAGGATCTCCAGTTGCATGGCGAAGACCCGGCGCAGGTTGACGGTGGCCTCGTGGCCGGCGGTGGCCCCCGCGACGACGATCCGCGCTCCCGGAGCCGCCGACTTCAACGAGTGCTCGAAGGTCGCCGCGCCCACCGTCTCGATGACCACGCCCACCCGCTCCGGCAGCCGGGCCCCGGGCTCCAGCGCCGTGGCGCCCAACCGGGCGATCCGGTCCCGCTTGCCGGCGTCCCGGCTGGTCGCGTAGACCCGCTTGCCCAGCGCGATCCCGAGCACCACGGCGGCCGTGGCCACCCCACCGCCGCCGCCCTGGACGAGCACCGCGTCGGCCTCGTCCACCCGCCCCTTGCTGGTCAGCATCCGGTACGCGGTCAGCCACGCGGTCGGCAGGCAGGCCGCGTCGGTGAACGACAGCTCGGCGGGCTTCGGTACGAGGTTCGCCCGGGGTACGGCGACCAGCTCGGCCAGCGTGCCCGGGTGGTTCTCGGAGAGGATCGACACTCCTCGCGGGTCACCCGGGTCGGGCACGATCGGATAGACGACGACCTCGTTGCCGTCCGGGTCGACGCCGGCGGCGTCGCAGCCCAGGATCATCGGAAGCTGGTCGGCGGACAGCCCCACACCGCGCAGTGACCAGAGGTCGTGGTGGTTCAGCGACGTCGCCCGTACCCGCACCGTCACCCAGTCCGGCTCCGGATGGGCCGGCTCCGGTCGGTCACCCACGGCCAACGCGGCGAGCGGGTCGGCGGCGTCGAACGAGGTGGCGTAGGCGGCACGCATGATCCGCACGCTAGCAGCGCCCACCCGCCGGCCAAAAGCGCCGAACCCACCAGCGCCCGCCCAAGCCGGCCCGCCGAACCCACCAGCGCACCCGAGGGTTCCGCCGGGCCCGCCCACGACGGGATCAAGCCTGACCGCCCAGAGTGGGCGGGCCCGGCGGAACCCGCCCCGCAGGCGGGCCCGGCGGAACCCGCCCCGCAGGCGGCCCCGGCGGAACCCGCCCCCTCAAGTGGACCCGACGGAACCCAAGGCCCGACGGAGGAGAAGCTCAGGCGCGGGCCACCCCGTCCCGGCGGGCCGCCTCGGCCACCGCCTCCGCGACGGCGGGCGCCACCCGGGGGTCGAGCGGCGACGGGACGATCGCGTCCGCCGTCAGGTTGTCGGCGACCACCTGCGCGATCGCGTCGGCGGCGGCCACCTTCATCCCGTCGGTCACCCGGCTGGCCCGGGCGTCCAGGGCGCCCCGGAAGACGCCGGGAAAGGCGAGCACGTTGTTGATCTGGTTGGGGTAGTCGCTGCGGCCGGTGGCGACCACGGCCGCGTGCCGGGCGGCGATCTCGGGGTGGACCTCGGGGGTCGGGTTGGCCAGCGCGAAGATGATGCCGTCGGGCGCCATCGCGGCCACCGCCTCGGCGGAGATCTGCCCGCCGGAGACTCCGATGAGCACGTCGGCGCCGCGCAGTGCCGCCGCGACGTCGCCGGTAAGGCCCGCCGCGTTGGTCAGTTCGGCCAGTTCGGTCTTGACCGGCGTCAGGTCGGGGCGGTCGCGGTGGATGATGCCGCGCGAGTCGCAGACCACCACCTCGGCCGGGTCGACGCCGCCGGCCACCAGCATGCGGGTGACCGCGACCCCGGCGGCACCGGCCCCGCTGAGCACCACCCGCAGGTCGCCCAGTTTGCGGTTGAGCAGGGTGGCCGCGTTGCGCAGGGCCGCCAGTACCACGATCGCCGTGCCGTGCTGGTCGTCGTGGAAGACCGGGATCGGCAGTTCCTCGTCCAGCCGGCGTTCGATCTCGAAGCAGCGTGGCGCGCTGATGTCCTCGAGGTTGATGCCGCCGAACGAGGGTGCCAGGGCGCGGACGACGGCGATGATCTCGTCGCTGTCCTGGGTGTCCAGGCAGATCGGCACGGCGTCCACCCCGCCGAACTGCTTGAACAGCACGGCCTTGCCCTCCATCACCGGCAGTGCCGCGCGGGGGCCGATGTTGCCGAGGCCCAGTACGGCGGACCCGTCGGTCACCACCGCGACCGTGTGCGAGACCCAGGTGTAGTCGTTGACCAGGGCCGGGTCGGCGGCGATGGCCTCGCAGACCCGGGCCACTCCGGGGGTGTAGGCCAGGGAGAGGTCTTCCCGGCTGGTCAGCGGGACTGTGGCGGCCACGGCGAGCTTGCCACCCCGGTGCAGGTCGAACACCGGATCAGACGGATCCACGATGGACGATGACATGACGGACTCCAGCGAACGTCGTCGGATGAACCCGCGATCGGATTTCGACCGGCCGAGGGAAACGGCCGGTCCGATGCCGATCGTCGGTGGGGACCGGCCGATCTCCACGCCGGTCGGCGATGACGGTCGGTGCTGGCACCGGGGATCACCCGGGCGGATTCCTGGCAGCATAGTGCCGCCGTTGGCAGCCCTCTGTGAGCGGGGTCATACCGAACGGTAACGAGCCAGCCGGCGCGGACGCGGCCAATAGCGCAGCACCACCCGGCCGAGCACGTCGGCCACGCCGTACGCCCGGGAGTCGTCGGTCACCAGTTCGTTGTCGCCGACCAGCCACCATCCGCCGTCGACCGCCCGGACCGCCCGCTTCACCACCGGCAGGTCGGGCCGGGACCGGAAGGTGGCCACCACCACGTCGCCGGGCCGGATGCGGCGATCCCCGCGCCGCACCAGCACCGCGTCGCCGTGACGCAGCGTCGGGGCCATGGACGGCCCCTTGACGAGTACGGCGAACAGGGGGCCGGCCGGCGGTGTCACGCCCATCGGGTTTCACCTTTCGTCCCTGGGGGACCTGTCCGGTACGCCGTCCCGGCACCGGGACCCGCCTTCTGGTGAGTCGCCCGGCCGGGGGGCGCGGCCGGCACTGTCCCCGCCCGCGGGAACCCGCGCGGGGGTAATGTTCGGCCTTGGATCATCGCAAACATTCCCAGGAGGGTCCTGATGCGACTTCCCCGCATCCTCACGCCACGTTTCGTTGCCAGCGCCCACTGCGACCTGCCGTGCGGTGTGTACGACCCTGCGCAGGCCCGGATCGAGGCTGAGTCGATCAAGGCGATCTGCGAGAAGTACCAGGCGAACACCGACCCCGAGTTCCGTACCCGGGCACTGATCATCAAGGAGCAGCGCGCCGAGTTGGTCAAGCACCACCTGTGGGTGCTGTGGACCGACTACTTCAAGCCGGCGCACTTCGAGAAGTACCCGAACCTGCACCAGCTGTTCAACGAGGCCACCAAGCTGGCCGGTGGTGGCGGTGGCGCCAAGGCGTCGACCGACCCCGCCAAGGCCGACGAGCTGCTGGCCAAGGTCGACGAGATCGCCAAGATCTTCTGGGAGACCAAGCAGGCGTGAGCGCCGGACGTGCCGGGCCACCCGCCGGGCACGTCGGACCGACCCGGCCGGTACGTCCGCAAGGGCGTACCGGCCGTCGTCGCCGAACCGACCCGGCCGTGGAGCGGGTAGAGTCCGACTTCGGAGGTGCGCCGTGACGCAACTGAGCACGCAACCAACGGACGACGACGTCGTCCTGCTCACGGTGCCCGCCGACGGTGGCTACCTGGGCGTGCTGCGGACGGCGACGGCTGGGCTGGCGGCCCGGTTGCACTTCGCGCTGGACGAGATCGAGGATCTCCGGATCGCCGTCGACGAGGCCTGCGCCATGCTGCTGGCCATCGCGGGTCGCAACGCCGAGCTGCGCTGCCGGTTCGGGGTGACCGAGGACGCCCTCACCGTCGAGGTGAGCGTTCCGGTCCGGTCGGGCACGCGTCTGCCGCCGGAGTCGTCGTTCGCCTGGAAGGTGCTGACCGCTCTCACCACGTCGGCGTCCGCCACGGTCACCGGCGACGAGGCCACGATCGCTCTGCTCACCCGCCGCGGTGGGGGTCGTTGACCTGGCGCCGGATCCGTCAGTGGACGCCGAGCGCCCGGGTGCTGGGACCGCTGACCAGCAGGCCGCAGACCGTCACGCCGAGGACGATGAGCG
The DNA here is from genome assembly GCF_055793945.1 of Plantactinospora sp. A48. NCBI lineage: Bacteria > Bacillati > Actinomycetota > Actinomycetes > Micromonosporales > Micromonosporaceae > Plantactinospora > Plantactinospora sp. A48. The sequence continues at coordinate 64,307 of NZ_JBTIXF010000033.1, forward strand.
GTACGCCCAGCCAGCCGAGCCCGCCCTGGGTCATGTAGTAGCCGACCGGTAGCAGCATCAGTTGCAGGACGATCGCCGGCGCCCGCGCTCCGGCCCGGCGGGCCGCCAACGCGGCGCCGAGCAGCCAGAGCACGATCGCCGCGCCCAGCGCGAATCCGGTCACGATGAGGGCCGAGACGAGGTCAACCGCGCTGGCTGTGAGATCGGCGTAGACCAGATAGGCCACCACCAGACCCAGTCCCACCGCCTCGAGCCGCAGCAGCCACACCGCCCAGCGCAGGGTGGCGGGCGCAACGTCGGCGTCGTTGGTCACGAGCCGAACGATACCCGGGTACGGGCGGAGTACAGTGCCGGCCATGCGGGCCGTCCTGGTCGTCAATCCGAAGGCCACCACCACGAGTGAACGCAGCCGGGACATCCTCGTCCGTGCCCTGCGCAGCGAGGTCGATCTCACCGTCGAATACACCCGACGGCGCGGTCACGGGGTCGCGCTCGGGCGGGCAGCGGCGCTCGACGGGGTGGACCTGGTCGTCGCCCTCGGCGGTGACGGCACCGTCAACGAGGTGGTCAACGGCCTGATGAGCGCGCCCGCGGCGCCGGACGCCGGGCCGCCCGCCGGTCGACTGCCGGGCCTGGCCGTGGTGCCGGGCGGCTCCACCAACGTCTTCGCGCGGGCGCTCGGAATGCCTCGGGAGTGGTCGGAGGGGGCCGCGGCGATCCTGGAGGCACTGCGGTCCGGCCGGTCCCGGACCATCGGCCTCGGCCGGGCCGACGACCGGTACTTCACCTTCTGCGCCGGCTTCGGCCTGGACGCCGCCGTGGTACGTCGGGTCGAGCGGGCCCGGCACCGGGGTCGGCGCTCGACTCCGGTGCTCTATCTCACCGCGACGGTGCAGCAGTTCCTGATCGGGACCGAGCGCCGGCATCCGGCCATCACCCTGGAACGTCCCGGGGAGCCTGCGGTGCGGGATCTCGCCACGGTCGTCATTCAGAACACCGCGCCCTGGACCTTCCTCGGCGAGCGTGAGGTGAATCCCAATCCGGCGGCGTCATTCGATCTGGGCCTCGATCTGCTGGCGCTGCATCGGCTCCATGTGCCGAGTACCACACGGACCGTGACGCAGATCCTGTCGCGACACGCCGACCCGCGCGGTAAGCAGGTTCTTCGGCTACATGACCTGGGCGAGTTCACGCTGGTCGCGGCACGTCCACAGGCGTTTCAGCTCGATGGTGACTACCTTGGGGAGCGGGAGAAGGTACGTTTTACCTCCGTACCCAAAGCACTAAGAGTAATCTGCTGAGCCTGGGGTACGGCTACCTTCATCGATGGCCGGAAGAAGCCAACCGAGGAGGTGGCAAGTGCCGGAAATGTCAGCGATGTCGCGCGGACCGTACTATATTGAAGTCCGGCTGTGCCAGCGAGGGGTCCCGGAGGAACGAAGATCCGGACAAAAGGGCCGTGAGCTAGCTCACCTGCTCGGAGATTTTCCGAGCGTTACCCTTGACATCGCTGGAGTTCGTGAAAGCATTCACAAGCGAACTTGATACCGGGACATGACCCGTGTGCGCGCCAGTCGTTCACACAACAGGGAATACGGTCCCACTGGCTTAACGGCCTGCTCACGCACTGCTGAGCGGACGGATGCATTCCGTTGCGGTCAGCAATGCGGATGCATATAAGAAAGAGCACCAGAAAAGCACCGCTACCCAGCCAAGAACGAGGAGTGTTGCCGCCATGGACTGGCGCCACCATGCTGCCTGCCGCGACGAGGACCCGGAGCTGTTCTTCCCGATCGGGACGTCCGGACCGGCGCTCTTGCAGGTCGAGCAGGCCAAGGCCGTCTGCCGGCGCTGCTCGGTGACCGACGAGTGCCTGCGGTGGGCACTCGACTCCGGTCAGGACGCCGGCGTCTGGGGCGGAATGAGCGAGGAAGAGCGGCGTGCCGTCAAGCGCCGCGGCGGCCTGCGGGTCCTGCGCGCTCATACCGCCTGAGAAAAATCCGCAACGCACAGCCAACAGCGCCCCGGGGAGATGATCCCCGGGGCGCTGCGCGCTGTCCGACCCACTTTCAACGATCAATGACAATCCGTCACCGCAAGCACACGTTGAGAATATGATTCGCCTATCCCGGATATTGTTGAATCGCGTTATTGATCGACCCGCGCTCTGCCGCGTCGGCTCGGGACAGCACCAATCGGGCCACCTCCTCAGCCGCGCCGAGTGGTTCGCCGACGGCCACCGCCCCGGCGGACAGCGCGCCGGAGACCGCCGTCGCGTACAGCCGGCCGGGGGCCAGGAAGTAGGCGGCCACCGCGACCCGGCGGGCGCCCTCGGCCCGCAGCTGGCCCACCACCTCAGCGGAGGTCGGCGGGGACGCCGAGGCGTACGCCGCCCGGCACGGCAACCCGGTGGCGACGGCGAGGGCCGCGGCGACCCGCTCGACCTCCGACCGTGCCCCGGCGTCCCGGCTGCCGGCCGCGGCCAGCACCAGGGCATCCGCGTCCGCCCCGCCGGCCTCGGCGAGTCGGCGCCGGACCGCCGACAGCAGCAGTCCGTCCACCGGCCCGCCGACCGGGCCGAGGACGTCGGCGATCCGCACCCGGATCCGCAGACCCGCGCTCCGGGCCGCCGCGACGGCCTCCGGGATGTCCACCCGCCGGTGGTACGCCGCCGTCAGGAGCACGGGGACCACCGTCGCCCGGTCATGGCCGTCGGTCTGGAGGGCGTGCAGCACCTCCCCCGGGCGAGGGCCGGCATGGTCGAGATAACTGGTCCGGACCGACGTACCGGGACCGGCCGCCCGGACGGCCCCGGCGAGTGCCTCGGTCGCGGCCGCCGCCCGCGGATCGCGGCTGCCGTGCACCACCAGCACCACCGGCGCCCGTTCCACGGATGGGGCCGGGTAACCGCAGCAAGCGGCGAAGGGGGGGGGGGCTAAAGGGCGACGAACCAAGCCCCCTCCCCCCCCTCACACTGCCCTCCCCTCCGTTTCCCGTCCCCCTCCCCCCCGCTCCCCTCCTTCCCTCCCCCCCCCCCCCCCCCCCCCCCCCCCCCCCCCCCCCCGCGACGGTGGCCTCACGTGTGCAGGCCGCACTCGGTCTTTTCGAACATCGCCCAGCGCCCCGCCCGGGGGTCCTCACCGGCCTTGGTACGCCGGGTGCAGGGCCAGCACCCGATGGAGGAGTAGCCCTGCCGGAACAGCTCGTTGACCGGGACGTTCCACCGGGAGATGTAACGGTCGACGTCCTGCTGGGTCCACGCGGCGATGGGGTTGACCTTGACCTTGCCGCGCTGCGGGTCGAAGCCCACCACCGGCGTGTTGGCCCGGGTCGGCGACTCGTCCCGGCGCAGCCCGGCGGCCCAGGCGTCGTAGTCGGCCAGCGCCCGCTCCAGCGGCTCCACCTTGCGCAGCGCGCAGCACTCGTCGGGAGCCCGGGAGAACAGCCGGGGACCGTACTCGCCGTCCTGCTGACCGACGGTCCGGCCGGGCCGGATGGACCGGACCGTGACCGGCAGGGTCCGGGCCACCGTGTCCCGCACCCGGAGCGTCTCCGGGAAGTGCAGGCCGGTGTCCAGGAACAGCACCTCCACCCCCGGAACGACCCGGGACACCAGGTGGGCGAGCACCGCGTCGGCCATCGAACTGGTCACGCAGAACCGGTCCGCGAACGTCTCCGCGGCCCACTCGATGATCCGCTCGGCCGGAGCCTCCGCCAGCTCGCGACCCGCGCGCTCGGCGAGTTCCCGCAGTTCCGCCGCGGTACGACGACCCGGCTCGGTGGTCGCGCCCACCGGGCCCAGCCGCACCAGACCCAGGCTCGTGGCGGGAACCGGGGCGTTCACGACAGCCTCCCGGCGTCGTGCCCGACGATTGCGCCTACACCGCGTCCCGGTCGGCGCCGCACACTGAGCCTCTCACGATCGCTCATTTGTTGACCTCCCTGGAAAGCAACCCGGTGAACCGGATGGTGAACACCCGGGCGCAGGCGCGGCACTCCCAGGCGCCGTGGGTGTCCTCGTGCGGCCGCAGGTCCTCGTCCCCGCAGTACGGGCAGTAGAAGGGGACGACCCGATCGCTCATGACGGCTCCTCGCCGCGCTCGGACCCGTCATGAGGCTCCACCGCACCGAACCTGATGATGAGCTCGCTGCGCTCGCTCATCGCAACTCCTCTTCGTCGACCCGGGTCGCCCACTGGGCGAACGACTCGCCGTCGGTCCGGGCCGCCAGGTACCGGCGGGTCAGCCGCTCGACGTACCCGGGAAGCTCCTCGGCGGTGGTCTTCAGACCCCGCGGCTTGCGGCCGAACCCGCCGCTGCGGTCCCGGGCCATGCCCAGCCCACCGCCGAGGTGGACCTGGAAGCCCTCCACCTGCCGGCCGTCCGGGCCGACCACCAGCTGCCCCTTCAGCCCGATGTCCGCCGTCTGGGTCCGGGCGCAGGCGTTCGGGCAGCCGTTCAGGTTGATGGTGATCTCCGTGTCGCCCAGCTCGTCCCGGCCCAGCCGCTCCTCCAGCTTGGCCACCAGGTCCGCGCCACGCGCCTTGGTCTCGACGATGGCCAGCTTGCAGAACTCGATGCCGGTGCAGGCCATCGTGTCGCGCCGCCAGGTCGACGGCTCGGCCTCCAGACCGATCCGGCGCAACTCCACCACCAACGAATCCACCCGCTCCGGCGGCACGTCCAGCACCAGCAGCTTCTGGTACGGCGTCAGCCGGACCCGGCCGCTGCCGTGGGTGGCCGCCACGTCGGCGAGTTCGGCGAGCTGGGAACCCGAGGTGCGACCCACCACGGGAGCCACCCCCACGTACCGGCGACCGTCGCGCTGCGGGTGCACCCCGATGTGGTCGATGGGCTTCTCCGGCAGCTCCGGCGCCGGGCCGTCGAGCAGGGTCCGGCCCAGGTACTCCTTCTCCAGCACGTCCCGGAACCGCTCCACGCCCCAGTCGGCGACCAGGTACTTGAGCCGGGCCCGGTTACGCAGCCGGCGGTACCCGTAGTCGCGGAAGATGCCGGTCACTCCGGCCCAGACCTCCGGCACCTCGGCCAGCGGCACCCACACCCCGAGCCGCTGGGCCAGCATCGGGTTGGTGCTCAGGCCGCCGCCCACCCACAGGTCGAAGCCGGGCCCGTGCTCGGGATGCTCGACGCCCAGGAAGGCGATGTCGTTGACCTCGTACGGGACGTCCGCCAGCCAGGAGATCGACGTCTTGAACTTGCGGGGCAGGTTGGAGAACTCCGGGTTGCCGACGTACCGCCGGACGAGTTCTTCCAGCATCGGTGTCGGATCGATCACCTCGTCCTCGGCGACGCCCGCCACCGGGCTGCCCATCATGACCCGGGGGCAGTCGCCGCACGCCTCGGTGGTCTGCAGGCCGACGGCCTCCAGCCGCCGCCAGATCTCCGGGACGTCCTCGATGCGGACCCAGTGCAGCTGGATGTTCTGCCGGTCGGTGATGTCGGCGGTGTTCCGGGCGTACCGCTCGGAGATCTCGGCCACGGTCCGCAGCTGGTCCAGG